>CAMEZN010000054.1 GCA_945947845.1 uncultured Mucispirillum sp.
TGAAGTATGAACCCATTAGCAAAAAGCTTAAATGAAGTTATCCAAGCAAACAACCCCTGCATTTTAGAAATGCTTTCAAATGTCGGCAAAGAAATGTTTATGCCAAAAGGCATATTAAGCCAAAGTGCTGAGGCGAAAGTGAAAGCAACTAAATTTAATGCTACAATAGGCATATCTACTGCAAAGGGTGAGCCTATGTATCTTGAAAGTATGTTTAAAAGGTTTCAAGGTATACACCCTAAAAAATTATTTACTTATGCACCTGCAACTGGTCTGCCTGAATTAAGGGAGTTATGGTCTAAAAAGATTAGAAATGAAAATCCGTCCTTAGAGAATATCCAAATGAGTAACCCTGTTGTATGTAATGCTTTAACGAACGGGCTTGTTACAGCTGGGGAATTATTTTTAAATAAAGGTGATTTTGTAGTGCTGCCAGATAAGTTTTGGGGTAATTACAGGTTAATGTTCAGCACATTAATTGGTGCAGAGATAGCCACATATGAAACATTTAATGAGAATAATGGTTATAATGTGGAAGGTCTTTTAAAAAAAGTTAAAGAATGTGGTATGAAAAACAAGAAAGTTTTTGTTGTTCTTAACTTTCCAAATAACCCAACTGGCTATACTCTAACAAAAGATGAGGCTGTAAGTTTAAGCAATGGTTTAGTAGAGATAGCAGAAAGCGGTATAAATATTGTTGCAGTTAGTGATGATGCTTATTTCGGCTTATTTTTTGATGATGTGTTTAAAGAATCATTATTTAGTATGCTTGCAGGCAGAAGTGAAAGGCTTTTAGCAATAAAGATAGATGGTATTACAAAAGAAAGCTTTGCATGGGGTTTTCGTGTAGGGTTTATTACATTTGGTCAAACTATAAAAGGTGATAACTCAGAACTTTTTAAAGCACTTGAAACAAAAGCGGCAGGTTATTTAAGAGCTACAATTTCTAGTGCACCACACCCAAGCCAGTCTATTACGGTAGATGTATTAAAAGAGCCGTCTTTTAAATTTGAAAGGGGCGAGCTTAATGCTGTAATTGAAGAAAGATGTAAAAAAGTTAAATCAATTTTTGATAAAGGACTATATGCAGATGAGTTTACTCCATACCCATTTAATTCTGGTTATTTTATGTGCATAAGGTTAAAAAATGTTGATGCAGAAACTCTCCGTCTTGCATTATTAGATAAATATGGAGTAGGTGTTATCAGCACAAACCAAACAGATATAAGAATAGCTTTTTCAAGTGTAGATGTGGAGAATATTGAAGAGTTGTATTCTATTATTTATCAGTGCTGCAAATCCCTTACAGCATAATCTTTTACTTTTATGCGTTGTTATTTTTAAATTCAGCTTCGGTCATTTACTGTTTTTGTAAACTCCCTTGCTGAATTTAAAAGCCGCCTAGCATAAAAGTAAAATCTTTATACTTCTTTACTGTTTAATTTTTTTGATTTATACGGTGTTGGTATTTTTTTGCCTTGCTCATTTACCAGCTATGTAAACTCGCATCGGCAAAAAAATATCCGCCTTGTCTAAATCAAAAATCTTTAAGCCTTATGCGGCTTTTGTAAACTCTCTTGCTGAATTTAAAAGCCACCTAGCATAAAAGTAAAATCTTTATACTTCTTTACAGCATAGTCGGCTTAATCTTTTTCAACAAATCATCTTTAACCTATCTAAAAATTAAAAAAATAGAAAACAAAAAACCCCTGTAAATATATTACAGGGGCATAAGTATAGATGAGTATATAAATTATTAGAATAATTTATATTGTTTATTTATTTATTTTCTGACTTACAGGCATTTGCTAAACGAGAATTAATAGAATCTACAATACCATTTATATTATATTGGTCAGTTCCGATATCTAATATTGCTGTAAAGTCGCCTTTCTGTGATTTATCAGCTAATTCAACAGTATAGTAGCATGATGTTTGACTTGCTGGTATAGTGATAGTATTAGCAATAACATTGCACCCATTATCTTTTGTTGGAACAACTTTAAATTTTGCTTTATCAGGACCACTTATTGTATATTTAGAAATGCTTACACCATTTTCTAATATACCTACATATAATTCTTTATCTTCCATTAGATAATCAATTATATATGATGGAATAGAGCTATCATTTATTATATATGATGGAGTAAAGCTATCAACTATTTTTTCATAACTTATATCAGAATTTACTTCCATTAATACATTGTAAGATGGTTTAGTATTATCTTTAGGAGAAAATATTATTAATTGAGAGCCATTATATAAAGTACCTTCTGTATTTTTCTTTACAGTGATTGTGCAGGCTTCATTTGTTAAAGCTGTTAATGTATTTCCTTCTATTGTGCAGTTTACACCATCACTTTCTAAATGATAAGAATATGAATCATTGATTTGATATACATCATCTTTAGCAAAAGGAATTTGAAATGTTTGTGGCTCTAAATCTGTTAAAATTTTATCGTCTAAATTATATGGAGCTGTACCCATATCTACATTATTGATACTTGGAGATTTTTCGTTGTTACTATTAACAGCATAATTAAAAACTCTCATTTGTACATATTTTTTTGCATTCATTAATTTTTCAACAGTTGGAACTGTATCTGGTGTTGGACATACTGTTTCAAAAGATTGAATATAGTCAACATCAATCCATAATAATTTTGTATTTAATTCTGTTGGTTTGTAAGTATATTTAATTTCGCATGATGCTCCAGCAGCTAATTTACTTCTGACTTCATAATTGCCATATAAATTTACAAATTCATCACATGTAGAGCTAGCTGTATCAAATACTACAGAGTCTTCCATAGTATATTGATGTATTGTAGCATCTAAGTCAGCTTCTACAGCATGTGGGTTAGTAAAAGTAATGGTATTTACAGTTTCTTCACCAATTTTACCAATAAATTTAAATGTAATAGTTTCGCTGTTATCAGTTATTGGTGGGTTGTTTGATGATGATTTATCATCACCAGCACATGCAGCTAAACCAAGAATAAGCAGGCATGCAAAAGTTAAGTTTTTTAGTTTTTTCATAGCATTCTCCTTTTTTTATAAAATGTGTCTCATTATACGTGGGGGGGGGAATTGTCAAGTATTTTTTACTGTCTTGAAGTTTTATTAATATGTTTCTGTTAATCACATATCTATATTCAAGCATTCTATTGTGATAAATTGAGTATATTAATATTAACTTTTTGGGCTATTTTGTATAAAGCGTATGTTGGTTTAGTAATAACATCTTATGTTCATTTTAATTCAACATAAGGAATAAGATAATAAATATATGATTTCTGAATTTTTTGGTGGTAGATATAAACTATCTGTAAAAAAATTGCAAATATAGTATATAATATAAAAATATATGCTATACATTGCAGTAAATTTGTATATAAAAAAACTCCCTAATGAAATATTCAAAAGGGAGTTTTTGGGTTTAATAATTATTTTAAATTAACGAGCAAGCAAATTATGGCGGATAGCTCCATCTTTTTCTTCATATTGTGTATCTAAATAATATAATTGAATGCTGTCCATATTATCATCTGGTTTAGTGTTAGGTGTTTCATAATTTGCATAATTTGTGCCAGTAAAAGAAGAAAGTGGATATTCTCTTGCTAATTCAATATTCCCACAAGTTCCAGTTAATAAAACATAATCAGTAGGGTTGATTTCCATAGTTCCATCACTATTATATGAAAAATTATTTCTACGATATTGTTTTAATTCAAGGTTTTCTATTGTTCTTGGTTCTTTATCAAAATAATTTGTCATGTTGAATTTAAATCTATCTTCAGCAAGCCAGCATCTAGCATTTAAATCCATATTATTATTTTGGTATTGGTTGCTGTTAGTAACCATTTTTTCTAATAAAATAAATGCAGTAGATGCACTTTCTTCATTAGATATACTTGGTATCGTATTATTACGATTAAACATTATTTTACCTTGAGAAACAATTATGCTGGAAGTAAAATCACTAGGTGATGTTGGCTCTTGTCCATTTGCAATAAAATCTGTTGCTGGATATATCATGCTAATATTATTATCTCCACATTTGCCAGTAACAGTTACATATTCCTGCTTTATTGCTGAAATAACAGGAAATGTTGTATTATTATATATTGTTTTAGCTGTTGCAGTTAAATCTTTGGCACTGTTTTGTTTAAAAGCATTTCCTGCTGATGAATCTACATCTGCCTCAGTCCAGCATTTAGCATTATATATAGTAGTAGTGCCATCAGTGTCAATATTACTGCTTAAATACATATAAACATTAGAGTTAAATGTAGGTGGAACTGGAGTCTCTTCTATTTCAGTTTTAGTTATATAATATGCTTTATCGTCTTTTAAGTATTTTTCTTTATAATAGTTATCTTTGCCTATATGAAGCCCTATTTTCAATTCACCTTGTCCACCTTTACTACAATTAACAGTGATTTGCTTATTATTAGGATTAGAAGCAGCTGTGCAGCGACTATTATTGCTGTTAAAATCAAAAGTGTAGAAAGTTGATAACTGTGTTTCTATATCTAGTTTTGGGGAAAGTTTTGGTGCAATAGTTTCATCAGTATTAGTTTTACTATCAGTTTCACTATCTATATTATTTTGTAATAATTTAAATGGAATAGTTGTTGAAGTATTTGAATCTGTATTTAAAAAGTTAACTGTATATACTGTGTCATTGTTTGCAGCATCAAAAGTTTCTATTATATATTCAGGGCCGTCTGTTAATGCACCAGTATTTTTATTAAAAGTATGGTTTTCTTCTGTTCCTACTATTTCACCTTTTTTACCAACAAATTTTAATACAGTTTCAGATAATTGATATGCATTATTAGCTTTTGCTTTTTCTATAAGAGCTTCAGCAGTTAAAACATCCATATCTGGATTTCTTCCTTCTTTTGGGTCAATAAAATATGATTTTTTAAAATACTCAATTGTAATTTTATCTACAAATACAAATGCACTAGTAGGTGCGAGTTTATAAGTAATCTCACATGACTGACCTTTTTCTAATTCATTAGGTATTATACCATAAGATCCATTAGGACTTCCAGTAGCTGTTCCACATGTAGAGCTTAAAAAAATGATATTATTATTAATAGCAGTTATAGGATGACCTATTGGTATTGGAAGAGCAGTAATTTCATCGTTATTATATTTAACTCTGACAATTGCTGTTGCATAATCTTTTGTTTCATTTGTTGCATTATCAAATGGGTTAGCAATACGCAGAGTATATGTTCCATCTGATACTGTGCCTACTTCAATAGGGTTTGATGATACATCAACAGAATTAGTAACTTTTGGCGCAACGCCTACACTTCCGCCACTATCTTCTGAACAGCCTGTAATAACAGGTATCATAAAAATTGCAAGTAATGATAAAATTTTTTTCATTTTTTTCACCTTCCTTAATATAAAAAGATAGTGCATTATAAAGGCGGGGGGGGGGATTTTGTCAAGTATCTTTTTGAAATTTTTAAAAAAATTTAAAATAAGCTATAAATTGTGGGTGTAATTTAAATATATTCTTGAATATTAATTAGTTTATGATATAGTAATCCAATAAAAAAAATAATAAAAAGGATAATAATATATGGAATTACTTTCTCCCGCAGGAAATTTTGAAAAATTAAAGGCAGCTGTTCGTTTTGGAGCAGATGCAGTATTTATGGGCGGTCCAGCTTTTGGGCTGCGTGCAAATGCAGGAAACTTTACTTTTGATGAAATGGAAGAAGCGTTTAAATATCTTCATGAAAGGGGTAAAAAAGGGTATGTTACAGTAAATATTTACCCGCAGACTCATGAGCTTGATAATATAAGAGATTATCTAAAAAAATGTGAGCAGTTAGGAGCAGATGCTTTAATTATAAGCGACCCGGGTATATTTTCAATTGTTAAGCAGGAAGGCATAAAAACACCTGTATCTATAAGCACTCAGGCAAATACAACAAACCTTGCAGCTGTTAATTTCTGGGCATCTCTTGGTGCACAGCGGGTTATTATGGCAAGAGAAGTAAGAAAAGAAGATTTAATTGAAATTATGAAACATGCAGAATGTGAAGTAGAAACATTTATTCATGGAGCAATATGTATATCTATGAGCGGCAGATGTTTAATCAGCTCATATATGACTGGAAAAGATGCAAATAACGGCGAATGCACTCACCCTTGCAGGTGGAACTATGCTTTAATGGAAGAAAAACGGGAAGGAGAATATTTCCCTGTTTATGAAGATGAAAGGGGCACATATTTATATAATTCAAAAGATTTATGTCTGCTTGACAGGATTGGCGAACTTGTAAAAATGGGCTCTGCCAGCGGTAAAATAGAAGGCAGAATGAAAAGTATAATGTATGTATCTATTGTAACTGGGGTATACAGGCAGGCAATAGATGCTGCAATGAAAGATGCAGATAATTATAAACCGCTTCCAGAATGGCGGCATTTACTTGAAAGTGTAAGCAACAGGGGTTATATTGAAGGGTTTTACGGCGGCGAATATGATACAACAGCAATAAATAGAGAAACATGTGGTTATTCCCGCTCTGCTGCTTTTTTAGGTGTTGCTTTAAAAGACAGCTCAAATGATGAATTACTAATCACTTGCAGGGCAAAATTTGCACCTAATGAAGAAATAACTATCCTTACTCCTGATTTGAAAAAAATAAATGTTACACCAGAAATAATATTAGATGAAGGCGGAAATAAAGTAGAAGCTACAAGACCAAACTATATCTATAAACTGCCTTTTAAAGATAAAGCAGTAGAAGGTTCGCTTGTTATGAGGTTTTAAATGGAGCCAAAAAATCGTATCGCTGAACTTGTTACTCTTTTAAACAAATACAATAAAGCATATTATATTGATAACAACCCGCTTATATCTGATGTAGAATATGATAAACTTTATAAAGAACTGGAAAATTTAGAAAAACAGTATCCAGAGTATATTATTGATGAAAGTCCTACAAAAATAGTGGGTGTAAAAAGTGATAGTAAGATAACAACTATCACTCATGAGATACCAATGTATTCATTGGAAAATTCATATTCTATTGAAGATATAGAAGAATTTTACAGCAGACTTTATAAGCTTTTTGGTTTAAATCCAGAAGTAACTGTTGAAGTAAAAATGGACGGGGCTGCATTATCTGTTACATATGATAGTGGTAAATTGCAGCAGATAGTAACAAGGGGCGATGGTAAATCTGGCGAAGATATTACCAATACAGCTGTAATAAGCAATCTTCCAAAAGAGATTTTGTATAAGGGCAGGCTTATTCTCCGTAGTGAAGTTATTATGCCTAAGGAAGTATTTAAGCATTTAAATAAAACAAGGGGTGAAATGGGGCAGCCATTATTTGCAAACCCAAGGAATGCTGCAAGCGGCAGTTTAAAACTTTTAGATAAGAAAGAAGCAGCTGCAAGAGGGCTTGAAATGTATATATATAATGTAGCCTACTGTGATGAAGAATTTACAACACATAAAGCATCACTTGATTTCTGCAAAGAAAATCATCTGCCAGTAAGCCAGTATTTATATGTATGCTCATCAATTTCGGAAGTAGAACATTCTCTTGATTTAATAGAAAATATGCGGTTTTCTTTGCCTTACGATATTGATGGGGCAGTTATAAAAGTTAATAATAAGGAATATCAGGAAGAAGCAGGCTGGACTGCAAAATTTCCACGCTGGGCAATAGCATATAAATATAAGGCTCAGCAGGTTTCTACAAAGCTTTTAGATGTAATATTTCAGGTAGGCAGAACAGGAGCTGTTACCCCTGTTGCTGTGCTTGAACCTGTGCAGATTTCTGGTTCTATTGTTTCACGAGCAAGCCTGCATAATGAAGATGAAGTTAGAAGGTTAAATATAATGATAGGGGATACTGTCTTTATAGAAAAAAGCGGTGAAATAATCCCAAAAGTTGTTAGTGTGCAGGAAAATTTAAGGCCTGAAAATGCAAGAAAAATTATTTTTCCAGATAACTGCCCAATATGTAATTCTCAGCTTGAAATAAACCAAGATGATGCAAAAAGAAGGTGTAAAAATGTAGAATGTCCTGCTCTTATTCAAGGCTCTATTATACACTTTGCAAGCCGAGATGCTATGGATATTAAAGGGCTTGGTGAAAAAGTTGTGGAAGAACTCTATAATGCTCATCTTATTAATAATTATGCTGATATTTATGAATTAAATGCTTCTCAGCTTGAAAACAGGGAGGGCTGGGGTGAAGTATCAGCAGTAAATCTTATAAATGCAGTAAATGACAGCAAAAATATACCTTTTGAAAGAGTGCTTTTTGCATTAGGGCTTCGTCATGTGGGGGCAGTGGCTGCAAAATTAATAGCTGAACATTTTAAAAGTATGGATAATTTAATGAATGCCAGCATTAATGATTTAGAGCAGGTTAAAGGGATTGGTGAAGAAACAGCAAAATCTGTGCTTATTTCACTGAATGATAAAAATATGCAGGAAATTATTGCTAGGCTTAAATCTTATGGGCTGCAAATGGAGTATGTAAGTAATGTTACTGGAAGCAGCCTGAGTGGAAAAACATTTTTAATTACAGGAACACTTGATAAACCTAGGAAATGTTATGAAGATTTGGTTGTGCACAATGGCGGCACACTTTTGAGCGGTGTATCTA
>CAMEZN010000055.1 GCA_945947845.1 uncultured Mucispirillum sp.
ACCATTTGCATCAAGCTATGCACAAAAAGCGGTATTTTCAAGAGAATATCCTAGAATGATGACATCAGTTCGTGCAATGGGTATGGGTAATGCTTTCTTTGGTGTTAGTGATGATAAATATGCTGCATTTTATAACCCAGCAGGTCTTGCTATGAATAAAAGTGTGTGGAATGTTGATATTATTCCATTAAGCCTTGGTGTTAATAGTAATATGGTATCAAATGCAGCTGATTTAGGTAACTTATTTTTAAATGGTGGTTTAGATACTGATACTATTATGAAAACATTAGATGGAATGATGGGGCAGTATAATAACATAAGTCCTATAACATTTTTCCCAGCATTTACATACAAAAACTGGTCTTTTGGTATATTTTTCAACAGCTATGCAAATGTTCTTACATATAATAAGGTAATGCCAACAGTTTCTGCAAAAATTCATGCAGATGCGGGAGCTGTTTTAACATATGCTCATTCTTTTTTACAAGATAAGTCTTTACATGTAGGTGTATCATTAATGGGATTTTACCGCATGGCTTATACTACTACATATACAGCAGTTGATATTGCAAATCTAGATACTGGAAACTTAGTAAGCGATATTCTTAAAAACAATGGCTGGGGTATTCTTGCAAGTGTTGGTGTAATGTATGAGCTTCCATGGCTTAGAAAAGAGTTAAATGCACGAGTAGGGCTTTCATTTAATGATTTTGGATATCAATCTATGGCAGCTGGTTTAGATAAGGTAGAACCTACATTAAATTTAAGTCTTGCAATCTCTCCAAACTGGGAGTTTATTTCATCTAATGTAGTTATTGACTTTAATGACTTATTATTTATGAACGGCACAGATGATTCCTTTGGCAAGCGAGTAAATATCGGTGCAGAGATTGGTTTTTGGAACAGAATATTTCTCCGCACAGGGCTTCATCAGGGCTACTGGACAGCAGGTGCAGGTGTTAATGTATGGGCACTCCGTATAAACTATGCTTATTATACAGAAGAACTTGGTGCTTATGCAGGGCAGTATGCAGAACAGCGCCATGTAATAGAAATAGTGCTTGGCTGGGACCAGCTTAAAAAACAGCCAAATAATAGAATTATTGAATAAATAAAGATAAAAGTATAATATGAAAAAATCTGTGTTATTAACAGCCTTTATAGTTCTTTTTTTATACGGCTGTGCAGAAAAACAAAAAATAATTACTGGCGGTCAGCTTTTACAGGTAGTAAGCCCTGTTAAAGCTGAACCATCAAATCCAAAAGATTTTGAAGTGAAAATTCCAGAATCTTCTATGATAAGGAATTCATTAGTCAGTTTTAGTAAAACATATCAAAGGGTATACAGCGACAGTAATGTTGCATCAATAGCAGCAGGTAAAGATATGATTGCTGTTTTAAAGCCTGATGAAATAGGCTTTACTATTGCAAGCTGTCCTGGGCTTTATTTAAAAAATTCTTATGAAAATGTGAGACTATATGGGCTTGAAGCAGTTATTTATAACAAAAGCCATATAGATGTTTATTCTGCTGCTGAATGTGCAAGTTTAGGTGTTTACCCAAGAATGCTAAACGGCAGTGTGGAAATAGTGCCAAACTATATTATAGAATGGGCTGGTTCGCAGGCAGCATTAAGGAATTCTTATAATGGGGAAGAATTATATAAAGGCGATACAGGGCTTTTAATCAAGGCAGCAGGTTATATTAATGGCAAACCAGTTATATTGCAGGAAAATGGTTATGTATTAACATATGATAAAAATATGAAAGCATTTATATTAACAGGGCAGATACCATCAGGCTATAATGAAATATATCATTCAGAAGGCAGATTTTATGGCACACTGCAAGATGAAAAAAAGTTTTTTGTGCTTGATAATGATACTGTAAAGATAAGTGATAATACAGACTGCACTGCAAGCCCATATAGTGTTTCAGGGCTGTGCGGCACTACATTAATTACTGACAGTGAAATATATCATGATTTACCTGTAAAAGATAAGTTTGCTTCTACATCTACTACTTTTATTACTCTTGATAAATCAAATATACAAATATATTATCTTGAAACAGTATGGCAGAGATTTTTATCTATGAGTTATGAGTTACCAAAGGCCTGTATTTCTGGTAAAAAACTTTATTATAAATCATTTAGTGGAAACATATATCAAAATGCTAATGGTAAAGAAAGTAAAGTTTCAGCACTTCCTAAGCAGTGTAACAATAAAAATGTAGTGCTAAACTACGGAGAATTTTATTGTTCTGGTAAAAAATGTGGTAAATTTGCTTCACCTATAAAAAATAATAGTGATGCAGTAATGTATCGCCGAATAGAAGATAATACTATATACTATTATTTTGATAATCTTATTAATAAATAGAAAAATTAATTTATATCTTTACTTAATCTTTTTACAAAGATAAATTTTTTCATACTTTATTTTCTTATTTTTAATTAAATGCAGAATTTATGCTTTTTTCTGTATTGCAGGCAAAAGAATATAAAAAAGACTGTGATTGTTATGTTTCACAGTCTTATATATTAGATTTTATAAATAAACTGGATTATGTAATATTTATCAGTAAAACTACTGCCTGTTAAAAAGAGTTGCTGAGCGCTGGGCTGTTGGTGTTACAAGAAGATTTTGTATATTAATATGCTCTGGCAAAGTAGTCATAAAGTAAATAATATCAGCAATATCTGATGCTGTAAGTGGTTTAAATCCTTTATAGACATTAGCTGCTTTTTCTTTATCTCCATTAAAGCGAACAAGAGAAAATTCTGTTTCAACAGCTCCCGGTTCAATAGTAGATATTCTAATATTTGTTTGCAGCATATCCATATTCATTGCCTGATTTAATGCTTTTACTGCATGTTTTGTAGCATTATATACATTTCCGCCCGGATATACCTGACTTCCTGCTATGCTTCCAAGGTTAATAACTGTCCCAGTGTTTTTTTCTATCATTAGTGGAAGAATGGCTCTTGCCATATATAAAAAGCCTTTTATATTTGTATCAATCATTTCTTCCCAGTCATCAATATCACCATTTTGTATTGAAGACATTCCTTTTGCAAGACCTGCATTATTTATAAATATATATGGAGTTAAATGTTTGTTTTTAAGTTCCAGTCCAAACATTTCAACAGCTTCTCTATCCCGCACATCAAAGCAGTAAGGCGTTACTATCACCTGATATTTATTTTCAAGTTCATTTTGTATTTGGGCAAGTCTATCATCTCTTCTTCCAGTGATTATAAGATTTGCTCCATTTTGTGCATATATTTCTGCACATGCTCTGCCTATGCCTGATGTTGCACCAGTTATTAATACAAGTTTACCTTTGACACTAATCATTATTATACCTCATGTTACTTTTTTATAGAAAATTTTGGAGCACGGGCAGGACCCACTAAATTAAATTTTAATGGATAGTTACCCATAGATGCTTCACCATTTATATTTAAGACAGATGTATCAATTTTCTTTTTATTTAAGTCAACAAATCCAGTTATATTTAAAGAGTTTGCACCTTTTGCTGAAAAGTTTTTAATAGTCAGCTTATTTTTATCAATATCAGCCTGCCCTTGAACAGAATCTACTGCAACAGGCATTAATGGGTGGTTAAAAGAAACTTTATTTGGGCTTGTTACATTAATAGAGCCTTTTTCATCTTTAATATTATACTCTATTTTTCCATCAATACTGCCGCTTCCAGACATTCCTGCAATCTGTGCTATTCCTGCAACTGATGCTTTTACATCAGCATTTATATTACTGCCTGCAAGTTTTCCTGTAAGCATAAAAGCTGGTGAGTCTGCTTTAAAAGAAATTCTTTTAAAAATAAGCCCTATTGGATTATAGTCAAGCTCAATATTTTTTATCACAAGTGGCCCGGATTTAATATTTGAGGCAGATGCTCCGAAAAAAGTAATATCAATTTTATCATATCTTAAATCAATTTTATTTTTTGTAACGGTATCTGAAATAATTTTTGATGCAACAGCACTTAAAGGAAATGTAATAATCAGTGTTACAATAAGTGCTGCAAAAAATGCAAGGATAGAAAATATTATCTTTTTTTTACTCATTTAATTTTCCTTTAAAACTTTTAATAATACATCAATATTTGCATATAAAAACAATATTAAATGACTACATTTTTACTATTTCAATAGAAGAATCAATCATTTTTGGATTATCATATCTTTTATTAAAGTTAATAACTTTTATGCTCAAATTATCATATTTTTCAATATCAGCAATAAATTTTATAAACTCATCATAATACAAGTTTTCAAGCCTTAATGTAACATGTTCAATACCTTTTGATGCACTAACTGGTCTTAAATTAACTATTTTATCAGAAATACCAAGAGTAGAGCCAGTATTTTGGACATAAACAAGCAGAGTTTGTGTCATAGCATTAATACCTGTTGATTTTGCAAATTGTATCTGTCCAGCCATATTAGCGGCTTTTTCTAATTTTTTATAAGTATTCTCAGCCTGAGTTTTTGCATTTTCTATTTTTGAATTAAGAAAAGCATTGGTCCAGTAAAAAAGAAAAAATATACCCATAATCGCAACAAAAGCTGTTAATATCTGCTGTTTATAGCGGGTATAAAAACTGCGGACATCAAAATTTTTTATATCCTGCAATGAAATATTTTTTAAATTTTGCAGGTTAAACTTGCCTGCTGAAATTTTTTCAGAAGTATTTCGTGCATTTAATTTTTCTTTCAAAGCATTAAAATCTGGCTTTTTAAATTTAATTTCAGTTGTTTTAAGTTTATGAAAAATCTCTTTTAATTTTTCCATATATTACCTTTGAGCCTTAGTATATTTCATAGTAAATGAAATGCCGTCTTTTGTTTTTTTAGTATCATCTACATTAACAGCAGCCTGCAATTTATTTTCCATAATATTTTTTATTTCATCAACCTGAGCAAAGCTGGTCGCTGTGCCTGAAATTTTAATATCATCATCGCGAATATTAATATTATCAAACATAATTCCTTCTATACCAGCATCATTTAAATTATTTAAAATAGATAATATTCTTTCACTAGTTCCACCTGCTGTTACAGATTTAGACTGCTGTAAAAGTGAACCATAAGGGTCCTTAGAGGAGGCAACTCCTAAGTTTGTATACACTTTTAATAAAGCATCTTCATAATATTTATTCACTCTATTATATGCAGAAATTTCACTGATACTGCTTATAATCATAACAACAAAAATAACAGCAAGTAAAGCCGCAGGGGCAGCAATAGGCAGCTGCATTGCAGATTTTTTGACGATACCCGGAAGTGATATAGAATACTTTACAGTCTGCATAGTATCAAATAAATCTTTTGCAGTAATACAATCTGCATCTTTATCTTCAATAAGTGATACCATATTTTCAGAAAGCCTGTATTTTTTACTGCCGTCTGAAAAAATAAATTCATTATACTTTATGCACTGTTCTAAAAACGGAGTAGATATTTTTTTAAACCCAGTAAAAAGTTCTGTATTTTCTGCAATTATATCAATTAATGACTGATTAATAACATAAATAATTGTTTTTCCAGAATGCTGGAACACTCCATATTCTGTTACCATATCAGAAGGAAAAAGCACATTTAAATAGTTTGCAGCTATGGAATGTAATTTTTTTGCACTTGTAGATATATTTTCCATACCTATATAAAAAAAGTATGTATCATCAATTAACAGTGCCGTTTTACTGCTGTCATTTAAAACATCATCACTGCTTACTCTATACATAGAAGAGCCAGTGAGTTTATAAAGCAGCCCATCTTTTAAATAATAATTATTTTCAGAGTTACTCAAAATAATGCTCCAAAATTAAAAGTAGTCTATGCTGTTACCCTCAATATATTTAATTGGGGATACATTTGTTCCGTTTCTTTGAACCAGTAAATGATAATAAATATTATCATCTCCTATATTTAATTCAAGTTTAATATAAAATAAAGAAGATTTTATATCAATATATGGTAAAATTTTACTATATTCGTCCTGCATAGCTGAACCCATTAATTGATATATTGCAGAAATATCTTTAAAAGGCTCAGTTTCTCTTGTAGAAATAATTTCTTCTACATAAGGTTCTAGTTCAGGCACATAGGCTTTTATAACTTCCGCAGATGCCATATTTAAATTTATTTTATTGCCATCACCTGCAATTGATACATATGGTGTTAGCTTTTTATATTCATTTTTAAAAGATGGAATAAGTGCAAGCTCCGCCAAAGTTTGAAGTTGAGATGATTTTATACTGTATGGAGCACTATTTTCATCAAACCGTTCACCTGTTGGGTCAGATGAGCCAACCCATGTTTGAAGTTCATAAATATCTGATTCAGTTAATTCCAGCTCACTTATAAGTTTAGTAAGGGCTTCTTCTGTTCGTTTTCTTAAATTTTCATCTTTTGATACAAGGCCTGCAAGCGGCACTTTTGAATTAAGTGGCTGCATGTATATAGTCAAAAAGCCATTATCAAGTGGTATAGTTGGTATTTTTGCCCAAATATCAGATGATGAATCATATGTTTCTTCATCATACTGGAATGCCATTTCCAATGCTTCAACAGCAGTCATGGCATAGATTGCACCTTGATAATCGTTTTGCAGATTGATAACTGTGCCGTATGCATTCATTGTTTTTTCGTGTATAAATAATACTAATGTGGTGCATGCTGCAATAATAATAAGCACAGTAACTAATATTGAGCCTTTTTTCATATTATTATTCATTTAAGTATTATCCATAGTCCTTGCAACAGGTATCACTATCTGCTGTTCATTTATTTTTAAAGTAACATTCATCATTTTAGCATTAGCAACAACTTCATTTTTATATTCTGTGCCGTCATAAAAAGTGGCAGAAAATTCTGTTACATTAGGAACAATTCTCATTTCCATGCTAAAAGCAGTATCGCTGTTTTCTTCCTTTCTTACAAAATAATTTTCATCATCTATATAATAAGTAACATCAACAGGCAGGGCTTTATTAAACCGCATACTATTTTGTGTTGAAAATTTCAACCTGTAAACCTGACCAGCTTTATCAAGTGATATAGAGTTTCCAATCATCATTCTTGCATCTCTATTAATAAGCCTTGTAAGTGATTCCTGTATTATAATATTTCTACTTTGTGTTATGGAGCTGTCTCGCATATTTGCAATAGAAGAAAATATAGAAAATACACCAAGAGCAACAATAGAAGATATTGCAGCTGCAATAAGCAGTTCCAAAAGAGTAAAACCTTTCTTCATCACATTCCAAACCCTGCACTGCCTGCTGCTTTTTCATAATATACAAATTTAGTGGAAGCAGTATCTGTTGAAACTGTCATTGTTATTTTCTGCACCATAGGCACACCTGATGATTCTTTTAAAAAAGAGTAGTGGACTAGTGTGCCGTTATATTCTTCAACTTCTTCATATGCTTTATTAGGAAAATTAATTTGTCGGCTGATTCTGTCATAACCTCTTTCAATAACAAACATTTTATCTTTTGCAGAAATCAATGTTTTTAATGACATATTTTGCAGTGAATAAATACCAAGCATACTAATGCTAAGCACGGCAAGGGCAATCATTACTTCTAAAAGAGTAAAGCCTTTTTTCAAATTATTCTTTTTCATTATTCCTCAGTTTTTTTATACCTTGTTGTCATAAGCATAGGGATAGATTCTATTATTCTGCCATCATCAAGTGTTAATTCAAAATAATCACACATACCATCTGGATATACCCTAATGGCATATTCATTTCCGCGAATTTGGTAGCGGTTAATGACAGCATCTACTACTTCTTTAATGTCAGGTATTGTTTTTGTTTCTTTGTCATGATTTAATAAATTCGCACTTCCTTTAAAGCCCGTAATAACAATAGGCTGCCCAAGTTCTATGGAGCGTTCCCACTCTGCTTTTATAAGTTTGTCTAAATAATCAAGCTGCGGGTCTATTCCTACACTTTTTGAAGTAAACCTAGGCGTTAAGCCCATAAGCCCAATGCCTATAATAAGCATAACTATCATTATTTCCATTAAAGTAAATGCTTTTTTATTTTTCTGTATTTTATACATATATAAAAAACAAAGGGAAAGTAGAATATTCCAGCTTTCCCTTATAGAAATAAATTACTGTCCTATTGTATATGATGCAATATCTGCATTATAGTTTTCACCGCCTTCTTGACCATCTGCTCCGAAAGTGATGATTTCATAGTCTCTATTTTCATCTTCTGTTGGGCTTCTGTAAATATAATCGTTACCCCAAGGGTCTTTTGGGACAGTAGTAGTAGAAAGGTATCCACCCGGTGTCCAGTTATTAGGAATTGGTTCTAACTCAGGTTTTTCAACAAGAGCCTGCAAACCTTGGTCAGTAGTAGGGTAGTTACCATTATCAAGTTTATACATATTTAAACCACTTTCTAATGCTTTAATGTCATTTATAGCTTTTGTAACCCGTGCTTTATCTGGTGCACTCATAATTTTTGGTCCGATAAATGTGGCTAATAAACCTAAAATTACAAGAACAACCATAAGTTCAATAAGGGTAAACCCCGGACGCATGCTTCTTTTTTTCATATTTAACAACCTCTTTCAATTTATTAAATTTATCAGAAATCTCA
>CAMEZN010000056.1 GCA_945947845.1 uncultured Mucispirillum sp.
TCATTATCTTTTTATCAATAAGATTGCCCTTGCTGTTTAAAAGGATTACTGCAAAATTTTCATTTTCTGCATAACCTATGTGATATTTCAAAAGTCTGTATATCTGTTCTGGGTTTGAAAGTGTCTGCTTTGTTTCAAAAAAAGAGTTTTCTATTCTATTATAAAATTCAGCAGCTATTCTTAAAAACCTTTCTGTTTCTTTGCCTGCCCCTGCTGTATTTTGACAGTTAATATTAAAGATATTTCCAATTGTTCCTGCCTGCATAAGCATTTCTTTTGCAATAGGCTTTACATCTTTTCTTGGTATACAGTAACCAAGCATTAATTCTAATATCTCATAATCTGCTAAAACTGATGGTGCTTCATCAAACTTTTCTTTAAGCCTTTGCCTGTGTCCTTGGTAGTGGGGTTTCTTATCCATAAATATTAAAATTTAATCCCCAGTTCTGCACCAATACTTATACCTGATAATGATGAAATATATGGGTTATTAAGTGGTGTAAAATCATAAAGATATTCACCATATACTCTAAATGATAATATATGATAACTATATTGCAGGCCTGCCTGTGCAAGAATACCGCCGCCTGATAAATTTTGCTTGCTTTCTGTGCCGTCCTGATATGTTGTGTTTAAGTTACCAAAAGTATATACAGCACCAATACTGCCAAATGGAGCTATGGAACCAAGAGAAAGTTCAATAGGATACAGCCCTGTTGCAAGGACTCCAACATTATATAGTGTGCCTTTAAATGTAGTTGATGCACCATTTATATCAAAACTCTTGCTGCCGTCAGCATATTGTAAAAATGCCTGTAATTGAAAATTTTTATTAAAATCATAACCGCCGCCTATTTTTAACTTATTTTGAAAAAGAGTCAAATACTTATTATCAGGGATAAAATAATTATAGCCTACTCGTAAAGACCATTTTTTTTCCTCTATTCTATCAAGAGAGATTTTTTTCTTATTAAAATCAGGCTTGCCCTTTGCATTAGTTTTTACATCACTTGTCTGCTCTTTTGGGGTTTCGCTATTCTCCTTATTTTTATCTTCATTATTCACTGATTCCTGTGCAAAAACAGGTAGTGCAAGTAATATACATAATACTGCAAGCAAAAATTTTCTCATAACACTCACCATTATTATTCTTCTATTTGATTTAATTTATTTTCATATTCCTGCTGCTTTCTTTCAAGCTCTGTAACAGCATTATCAAGCTGAATAAAGGCTTCATCTATAAGTTTATTAAGCTCTGCTAATCTTTTACCATATTCTCCTATCAAAAGTCCATTATTATTAGATGATGCTTCAATTAATAATTCATTTAATTCTGCTGTCTCTTTTTCATACATACTTATATTGTTTTCAAGATTTTCAACCATCTGTTCCAAAGGCTTTAATACTTTATTTTTCTCAGAAATTATTTCACTTCTTAATTTTCGTGCATCTTTTTTATTAAGTTTTGTTTTAACTTCTTTTATTTTAGTGCTGTTTTCTTCCTGCCAGCCTTCTTTTTCTAAAAATTCTTCGTATGTGCCTTCAAAGACATAAGGATATTCATCTTGAAAAACTATTAATCTGTTTGCAAGAGCATGTAAAAACATTTCGTTGTGGGTAACCATTATAACAGCACCCGGAAAATTATCAACTGCTTCTATTAACGAATCACAGGCGTCCATATCTAAATGGTTTGTTGGTTCATCAAGCATTAATACATTCTGCAGACTTGCAATAATCTTCCCAAGCATAACACGGCTTTTTTCGCCACCTGAAAGCACTTTTATTTTTTTAAGTGCAGCGTCCTGCTCAAAAAGCATTGCTCCGCATATATTTCTCACATATGTTCTATCAAAAGTATCTGATACTGACTGTATTTCTTCTTCAATAGTATTATCTGGATTAAGGGAAGAAACATTCGTCTGCTCATAATATCCTTTCACACAGCCAGTATGATATGTTACACTGCCGCTTGTTGCAGGAAGTATGCCTGCAAGCACTTTTAAAAGAGTTGATTTACCCTTGCCGTTTTTACCGATTACAGCAATTTTGTCTTCGCTGCCTATGATGATAGATAAATCATTGATTAAAAATTTCCTACCGTCATAAGAAAAGGAAATATTTTCCGCCCGCATAATTTGCTTAGATGTTATAGGCTTATATTTAAAAGCAAACTCTAAATTTTTAATAGCTTCAAGCTTTTCCTTTTTCTCCATTTTATTAAGAGTTTTTATACGGCTCTGCACAAGCCCTGCAAGCCGTGCTTTTGCCCTGAACCTTGTAATATACTGCTCTAACTCTTTTCTTTTTTGCTCATCATTTATGCGGGTTTTCTCATATATTTCTTCATCTCTTGCTATCTGCTCATAAAATTTATCAGTTTTACCTTCTATTTTCCTGACTCTTGACCTGTGGATACCTGCTGTATGGGTTACAATATCGTCCATAAACTGCCTGTCATGTGTAATAAGCAGTAACTCTCCTTTCCATGAATTTAAAAAACCTTTAAGCCACCTTACAGATACAATATCAAGATAGTTTGTTGGCTCATCAAGTAAAAGTAAATCAGGGTTAGAAAGCAGAGTTTGTGCAAGCATAAGCCTGACTTGAAAACCACCTGAAAAAGATGATGGCGATTTTATCATATCATCTTCTTTAAATCCTAGACCAAAAAGTATTTTTTCAGCCTTCCATTTATCATGGATTTCTTCTTCTGATAACCCAAGCATTGCTTCTTCTATTACTGTATTTTTCTCAAATTTGATATGCTGCTTTAAAAAGCCAACTTTATAGTTTTTAGGGATAGAAACTTTTCCACTGTCGGCTTCTTCTTCACCTGTTATTATTCTCATTAAAGTTGTCTTGCCGTTGCCATTTCTGCCAACAAGTCCAATTCTTTCCCCTTTATTGATATTAAAGGTTACATTTTCAAATAAAATTTTTGAGCCGTAGCTTTTGGATACATTATCAAAACTAATCATAAATGTATTTTTCATTTTTTTATAATTTTGGCAAGTCTTTTTTTTGGCATGCTGATTGCTATAAGATTTGCATAAGCCAAGCAGGGTGGCAAAGGAGCGTTTATAATGACTGATTCTCTATTAATTTCTAATTCAAACCAGTATGCAGCTTATACTGCTGCAAGCAAAAATGAAAAAAGTGTATCAGAGCTTTCAAAACTTCTGCGTGGAGAAAAAGTGGACAACACTAAATCTAATACAGAAGATTCAGGAATGTCTATGGATAAAGTAATTATTTCGAAAGAGGCATTAGAACGATTACAAGCTATGAATATGGCTTAATACCGGCAAGATTAATATCCGCCAAATATTTTTCACAAGCCGGCTTATTGTTTTAGTGCATAAACATAATAATATCCTTCCGACAATGGAATTATCCTCTGCCTGTTTCATTTATAAGCAACCGCCAATTTAGCTTAGAAACAGGCAGGGAGTCCATTATCCAAAATATATGTTATGTTACTGCTGTATTACTTTTATAACTTCTTCTGCAATATTCACTGTTTTACTTAATTCTAAAAGATAATATCCCATATACATAATTGAAATAGTAGTAATAACATTATTATCAATTATTCTTTTTGATTTTGTGCATTTATTATCATCTATTGCCACTTGTGCTGTTTTCCTGCAAATGTTTTAAAAAATCATCATCTTTATACTATTCAATATATGCCTTATATCCTTCATCTAAATCTTTAATATCTTTTAATATAAAATACAGCAGATATGACTTTTTATGGCAGAACAGCTGTCTTTTACTATATAATGTGAGATATTGTATTATTTTTCTCCTATTTTTACATCGTATTCATTAAAATAAATACTTATTCTATGGCTCTGCTATATCTGCATAACCTTTTATCTGGCTTCCTTCTCTTAAAAGATAAACAGTGCTTTCATCTACTACACCTATAATCAATTTTGTTATTACAAAATCATCACTTATTCTCTCAGTTCCTTCATTTTCATCTAATGTTTTAGGATAATATGTTTCTGCATTTTCTGGGTCTACGGCATAGCTTTCTGAATTTTTATATACATAATCCCTTATTATCTTGTATGCTTCTTCCATACTTTGAGTATCAACTATATATTCTACAAAGCTTACATTTTCCCCATCAGAATATACATTACGAATAGTAACACCTGATGCTGTATGTGTTAAATTACTGCCTTCTTGCATACCATATAAATCTACAACACTTAATTTATCATTAATTTTTTCAACAGTTCCTTGTTTACCCGGCTCTCCAACACCATAATAGCTGTAAAACCATGTAAAGTCATAAATATATATGCTGTCATCTTTCTTCTGGAAAGAAATATTATAATCAATATTATTTACTGTAACTGTAACAAGCAGACTGTTTTTCTGTATATTAAACTCTATAATCTTATCCTTATTTCTATATTTATTACTTTTTAAAGGTATTTTTACAGGCAGCACTTTTACAATTTCTGAATAATTTTTCATATTAATAAATTCTGCATAAGCTTTTTCTATACTGCCTGTTTTTGCTTTATATTCTTTTGCACATATATTTGAACTATAAAGTATACCGCTGTCTTTTATACTGAATTTTGCTTTGCCTTTATATCTGCAATCCACATTATCATATCCATATTCTTCACTAACTTCCATTTCTTCAAGCAGACTGCTTTCTGCATATACACTAAATGCACTAAAAAGAAATAAGAATAAAGATATTTTTTTCATTTTGCTCTCCATTTAATTAATTTTATAAAAATATTTTTAATATATTAAATATAACCTGTTGATTAATTATAAAATGAAAAAAGCAGAGTTTAAACCCTGCTTTATATACTATATACCTTTTGTTAGATTAGATGCTGATTTATGATGCTCCATTAATTCTTTTCTTAATGAAACTATATATTTATTATATTCTTCATCTTCCCCTATCTGTTTTTTACCTTTCATAAGCAATTCAATTGCATGCTGTAAAGAATCCACCCGCTGAAAACCTGATTTTCTATCTGTTTTTGCTAAAATATTTCTTGCCTCTTTCATATAATATTGTTTTGCAAACTGAGCCTTTACTTCATCAAGCTCTTCAATATTTTTAACAACTTCTATATTTTTATTAAGTATTTTAATCTGTAAATTTTGCAGCCTTGGTGAAAATTGAGCAGAATCAAGCACTAACTCTTTAATATATTCAAACCTGCCCATAGCCATATCAAAACCCACATTTGGCTGATTAATAATTTCTGCACTTTTACGGATATTTTCCATTGTTCTTGATAATGCCGGCAGACTTAAATCAACTTCTTTTATCTGCCCAGTTCTAGGGTCGCGCATTTTTCTTAATTCGCCTTCTTCAACATAAACATGGTCTTTTGGTTTATCCGCCATTTCTTTCTCCAACTGTTTTAAAATTATCCCTTAATTCTTATTATTATACATCAATGTAAAATAATTTCAAATACTAATTTATATGTTTTTCATTTTATTTGTATAAGTGCGGCAGTAAACTATAAGAATTGAAAAAAAGATATAAAAAAAGCTCTGCATAAGCAGAGCTTTGAAACGGGGACGACGAGACTCGAACTCGCGACCTCTGGCGTGACAGGCCAGCGTTCTAACCAACTGAACTACGCCCCCATAATGAAAATGGACGGTACAGGGATCGAACCTGTGACTCTCGGCTTGTAAGGCCGATGCTCTCCCAGCTGAGCTAACCGTCCGTTTGGAAAAGCGACCCGTAGGGGATTTGAACCCCTGTTGTCGGCGTGAAAGGCCGATGTCCTAGGCCGAGCTAGACGAACGGGTCGTATATAAAAAGTAAATGGTGAGCCGTATTGGGATCGAACCAATGACCCATTGCTTAAAAGGCAATTGCTCTACCGTCTGAGCTAACGGCTCATTTACTAACCCGAGCAAGTTCGGCTACTCTCGGGTGGAAGTAATATATAACAGAGTAAAAAATAAAAGTCAACAACTTTTTTTAAATTTTTTTAATTTTTTTTCTTCTTATTTTTTTCAGCT
Organism: uncultured Mucispirillum sp.; assembly: GCA_945947845.1. Lineage (GTDB taxonomy): Bacteria > Chrysiogenota > Deferribacteres > Deferribacterales > Mucispirillaceae > Mucispirillum. The sequence goes on from CAMEZN010000056.1 coordinate 6,034, forward strand.
GTATTTTATGCTGTTTATTTTTATTTTTTAGTATATTTTGTTTTAAAATACTGCATTAAAACAAAAAGGGGAGTTTTTATACTCCCCAACAATATAAATATAAATTTATTTACAATAGCTTATTTAAATATTTCATTTAGAACTATTGTCTGGCTTCTATCTGTGCCAATAGATACTACACAGTATGGAATACCTAAATAATTTGAAATAAAATCAATATATTCTTTTGCTTCTGCTGGCAGCTCTTCAAGTTTTTTAATTTTTGTAAGGTCTGTAAGCCAGCCTTTAAATTCTTTATATACTGGTTTTATTTTTTCAATTCTTTCTAAATCAGCAGGAAACTGCTCTACAATTTTACCGTCTATTTCATAAGCTGTGCAGACTTTTATTACAGGCATATTGTCAAGCACGTCCATTTTAGTAAGTGCAATATAATCAAGACCGTTAACCATAACTGCATATTTTGCAGCAACTAAATCAAGCCAGCCACATCTTCTTGGTCTGCCAGTAACTGCTCCAAACTCATGTCCTGCTGCTCTTAGTGCTTCGCCGTCTGCATCAAAAAGCTCTGTTGGGAAAGGACCACTGCCTACTCTTGTTGTATATGCTTTCATAACACCAGCTATGCAGGAAATCTTTCTTGGAGAAATACCTGTGCCAGTGCAGGCTCCACCTGCTGTGCCGTTTGATGATGTAACAAATGGATATGTGCCAAAATCCACATCAAGCATTGTGCCCTGAGCACCTTCAAGCATAACTTTTTTTCCTTCATCTATTAATTTATTTATTAAATATGATGTATCTGTAACATATTGTTTTAAATCATTTATATGTCTTTTACAGTATGCTTTTGCTTCTTCTATATTAATAGGGTCTACACCGTATGCTTTAACTGCATATTTATTAAGCTCATCTATATTTGTTTTTATTTTTTCATCAAGCAGTTTTTCATTAAATAAATCACCTATACGGATACCGTTTCTAGCAGTTTTATCCATATATGTAGGGCCTATGCCTCTGCCTGTTGTTCCTATTTTATTTGCACCTTTTAATTCTTCTTTATGCTTATCAAAAAATATGTGATAAGGCATGATAACATGAGCTCTATCGCTTATGTAAAATCTTCCATCAAATTTTACACCTTTTTCTTTAAGTTCATTTATTTCTTTAAATAAAGCATCAAGTTCTATTACTGTGCCATTTCCTATTATATTTATTGTTTTTTCATGAATAATACCGGAAGGGATAAGCCGCAGAATATATTTTACTCCATCTACCCATACAGTATGGCCGGCATTGTGTCCACCCTGATACCTGACGACAACATCTGCCTGCTCTGAATACATATCTACTATTTTTCCTTTTCCTTCATCGCCCCACTGGGCACCAAGCACTGCTGAACAGCTCATTATTTCCCCCATTAAATTATATTTTTAAAAGTGTAATTTTTTATAAAATTTTCTTTCTGGTTTTCTTCTGTAACAAATATAACACTTTTTCCTTCCCTGCGAAGTGATACGGCTTTTTTAAAATTATCTTTTCCTATCACTAAATAATCATACTCTTCTGACTTACTTTCACATATAGAAAAATGTAGAAGATTATCAATATTTAATGCAGCACCACATGCAGTCAAATCCCTGTCAAACTTTGACATTAATGTATCATATCTTCCGCCACTGCCTAGTATACTGCCATAATTTTCATGCAGTATTTCAAAATGCACACCTGTATAATAATCAAGCCCTTTTGATTCTGCTGCATCAAATATTAATATATTTTCATCTATACCGCAGCTTATAAGCTGATTAAATAGATTTTTAATAAATACTATTCTATCATTAAGCTCTTTATCAAACGATGTAAGCTTTTCTAATTCTCTTATATTATCCATACCACCAAAAGCAAGTGGAAGTTTAATAATTAAATCTTTTAGATTCTGCTCTGTCTTTTGCTCTGATACTATTTTTTTTAAGTCATGAGTTCTTCTTTCAGAGACTGCTTCTAGGATTTTTTCACCATTTTCACCTGCAAGCACTTTTATTCTATTTAAAAATAATGTGTCTCCAAATGTAAAACAAAAACCATTAAGCCCCATTTTTTCTAAGGCAGCATTCGCTGTTAATACTATTTCTATATCTCCAAAAATACTGCTTTCACCAAAAATTTCCCAGCCTGTCTGGTTTTCTTCGCCTTTTATTCCCCTATCCTTTTCAACAGAACGAAATACTGTGCCTTGATAACATACACGGAATGGCATTGGCAGATTTTCCATTCCTGATACAATGCGGCAAACCTGTGGAGTGAAATCTGGGCGAAGAACTAATGTTTTACCTGTATGCCTGTCTATAAAGCGGATTATACTCTCATCAGAAAAATTAAATACAGTATCCTGTAATAAATCATAATATTCATAAATTGGCAGGTGAAGCTCTGTATAGCCATACTGGTTGAGAGTGCCTTTTATTACCTTTAATGCACTCTCAATTCTGCCGCTTCGCTCTATATTCTGCTCTTTTGAAATATTTGTCATATTGCTGGCATTTCTCCCATTAATACAGCCTGAGCAGCAGC
>CAMEZN010000057.1 GCA_945947845.1 uncultured Mucispirillum sp.
GACCTCGGTTTTCAGTAGTATATTCTGCCCGCATCATACTGCGGATAAGCAGCGAGCCTAAAAGGTCTGCATGTTTTGATGATGCTGCAATTTTACTTAATTCAGCAACAGTTTCAGGAGTAACTGGATATTCCACAGGCGGCACTTTTAACCCAAAATTCCTTGCCATTTCTATCCAGTCATCAATCTTTTTCACATCAGGTTCGCCATGAACTCTATATATTCCTTTTAAGCCATGTTCTTCAAAATATTCTGCTGCTGATTCGTTTGCTGCAATCATAAAACATTCAATCAGCCTTTCTGCATACCCCCTTTCCCGCGGCTTAATATCAATAATTTCTCCTTCATTATCAAAGAAAAATTCAGCTTCTGGCAAATCAAAATCAATAACACCATCTCGCTCTCGTTTTGCAAGCAGTATTTCTGTTAACTCTTTTGCTGTCTGTAAAAATGGCACAAGATTTTCATCTTTGCTTTCTGCTGTATTATTAAATATTTCATTTACATAATTATATGTAAGCCTGTGATTAGAATTAATAACAGAACGATAAAATTCAGCTTCTTTTTTACTGCCAGACTTATCAAATACCATGCGGCATGTAACAGTATACCTGTCTTCATTAGGCACAAGACTGCATACTCCATTTGAAAGCACTTCTGGAAGCATAGGAATAGCAAATTCTGGAAAGTATACACTTGTGCCCCGCTCCATAGCTTCTTTATTTAAAAAACTTCCCCGCTCTACATATCTTGATACATCAGCAATATGCACATACAGTTCATAATATGAGCCTTTTTTAAATACACTAATTGCATCATCAAAATCTCTTGCACTTTCTCCATCTATTGTAACAGTATACATCTCTCTAAAATCTGTTAGATTTTTCTTGCTTATTTTAAATGTGCCGTTTTCTATACTTTCACATTCTGCCATTACATTATCAGGAAAGCTTTGTGATAAGGAATATTTATACATAACTATTTTATTATCTATATCTTTATCGCTTAAAGTGCCTATTTTCTCTATTATTCTGCCAGTTGCAAAATTATTCTGCGATGGATATTTTTCTATTTTACATATTACAACATCATCATCAGATAAATCTTTACTGCTGTTTTTGATAATAATATGACCTTGGAAATTTCTTGAAAATGGTATTATGCGGTAATTATTTCTATACTTTTCAACAACACCCACCACCTGCTCTATACCACGTTCAATAATCTGCACAACCTCTGCTTCCCGCTTTCCTTTATATATTCCGATGCGAGCAAGGCATACATCATTATGGCTGGCACCTTTTAACTTTTTAGGGTGGATAAAGGCATCTTCCACATTTTTATCATCAGGTATAAAAAAACCATATCCGTCTTTATGGATAGATATTGTGCCCCTGAGTGTTGCTCCTAACTGGCTTTTATCCTTTTTCTCTTCTTTTTTTTCTTCTTTATTATTTTTTTTAATTTTCCTGATATTTTCTTCAATAATATCCTGCGGAAGATTTTTTATAAACTTTCTTGCCTGCCTTTCATCAATACATAAAATACCAGCAAGCTCATAAGAAGAAATACTTGGAAACTTTACTAAAATATTTAATGCTTTTTTTCGTAATTTATTATCCAAACTAATATCCTTAATATTATTCTGCTAAAACAGAAAGATATCTTTCGCCAGTATCAGCTAAAAGCACAGCTATATTTTTACCTGCATTTTCTTTCCTAGCAGCAACTTTCAGGGCTGCTGCCACTGCTGCCCCTGATGATATACCTGCTAAAATACTTTCTTTTCTTGCTAAATCTCTTGCCACAGCATAAGCTTCATCATCAGTAATCTGTATTATTTCATCATATATTTTAGTATTTAATACCTCAGGCACAAAACCAGCACCAATTCCCTGTATTTTATGAGGACCTGCTTTCCCGCCAGATAAAACAGGTGAAGATGCAGGCTCCACAGCAATAACTTTAATACTGCTGTTTTTTTCCTTTAAATATTCACCAACTCCTGTAATTGTGCCGCCAGTGCCTACTGCTGAAATAAAAATATCAATTTTCCCGTCCATATCATTATATAATTCTTTTGCAGTAGCAGCTTTATGAATATTGCTGTTTGCCTTATTTTTAAACTGCTGTGGCATAAAAGCTCCATCTATTTCTTTCACAAGTTCTTCTGCCTTAGCAACTGCACCACTCATACCTTTGCTGCCCTCTGTCAAAACAATTTCTGCACCAAATGCTTTAAGTAGTTTCCGCCTTTCAATACTCATGGTTTCAGGCATAGTCAGTATAAGCCTGTAACCTTTTATAGCAGCAGCACCTGCAAGCCCTATACCAGTATTACCACTTGTTGGCTCAATAATAACCCCGCCTTTTTTTAACAACCCGTCTTGCTCTGCCTGTTCTATCATTGCAAGCCCAACCCTGTCTTTTGCACTAGAAAATGGGTTAAATGATTCTAATTTTGCATAAATAAAAGCATCAGTATTATTTAATCTATTTATCTTTACAATAGGAGTATTGCCTATTAATTCTAAAATATTTTCTGCTATTTTCATAATCATCTCCATAAATTATTTCATATATAATATTTATTCATCTGAAAAAATGCAATAGAGAAAATAAATATAGACATATCACTTCATCTTTATTACATTATAGCTATGAAAAAGATAAGTTTATTACTTTTAAAATTTTTAACTGGATTTTTACTTTTATATTTTACTTCTGTTTTTATTAATCTTTTTGGTATGCTTATTTATTCTTTAAGTGTATTAGTTACTGCTGTGCCTGTAATATTAAATAATGCTGCACGGTTCAGCTTAAAAAAAGAAATTAAACTAATAGAATATGAAGAAAGTAAAAAATTTTATAAACTGCTTTCTGGTAAAACTTTTGGGTATATTATAATCATTACCATATCACTTATTTTTGCTTTTATTATACCTGTAAGAATATATTTATTTTCAAGTATAGAATTCTTATGTCTGCTTATTATTTTTCCTTTACTTCTTTTTTCAAGGTTTATAAGCACAAAACTTGTGCTTGCAGTATATAATAACAGGTTTGCTCCATATAAGATAGAAAGCCTTACATATATATTAACAGCTTTTTTTACAGCACTTATTTTCCCGCTGCTTTCTTATGCCTTAAAAAACATAAACATACATATCCCATTTTTAGATAATAATTTAAACTCTTTGCAGTATAACTATGCAGCTTATATGATTGGACATATCCTAAACCTTTTTGATAATATTACAAACTCCATACTTGATGCAGAAGTTGTCAAATCTGCTCCCCTTTGGTTTTTTGGTATGCTTTTAATAATATTAAGCGGCGGTGGGTTTTTATTTTACGGAATCATTAGTTTCATCAGTTTCTTTTTTATAAAAAAAGAAAATCTTGCAAAAGTCTTTATGCCAGTCAGCCATAATGAGAATATTAAAATTAATAAATTTATTACATCATTTATAATAATCATACTTACAGTATTCATATACCCGTCAGTTTTTGCTGCTGTTACATATATTGCTGCTGCAAAACAGGAAATAGTAGAAGATACAATAAAAGCAAATACTGTTGCTGTGGAAGTAATAAACGGAGTAATGTATAAAGCAGGCACTTTAAATAAAATACAGCTTGCAGCAGATATTGCATACGGTGCCGCAAAAGAAGAAATGGTAAATGAAGTAAATAAAATGTATGATGAAATACTTTTAAATACAGATAAATATTTAGACTGGTATTACAGCTTATCAGCAGAATACAGCAGACTTTTTAAGCTTATAACAGGTTCTATTGAAGAATATATGGCAGAAAAACTAAAAGAAAACCTTTTGGATAATATTTCATCAACTATTAATTTTAATAATGCAGATATTAATATTACAAACCTGCAAAATGATATAAATAAAATACTTAATGAAAATAAAATCACAGAAAAAAATGCTCTATACTCTATTACAACAGATATTAATGTAGAAAATATATACAGCTTGGCAGAAATAGAACCGCTTCTTGATTTAAAAAAGAGAGTAATAGCATCAACTGGCGGTGGATTAGCAGCTGGTGCAATAGTTGGGACAATTGCCAGTAAAGTAGCTGCAAAAACTGGCTTTAAAACAGCTGCAAAGGCAGCAGCAAAAGCAGCAGCAGGCAAGGCAGCAAGTGCCGCAGCTGGTGTAGCAGCAGGGGTTGTGTCATCAATATTTACTTCCCCAGTAGGTGGGGCTGCTATCGGAACAGCAGCAGGTGTCGCAATAGATAAAGGGCTTTTAAAACTAGAAGAAACAGTTAACAGAGAAGACTATAAAAAAGAAATAACTTCAAGCATAGAAGAAAATAGAAAACAAATGCTTGATTTAATTAACAAAGCCTTTGAAAATAAATAGAACTTATTAAATCATAATATATCTTACGGCACAATATCTTCTTCCACTGGTATATTTTTATCATTTGTTACTTCGTGATATACAGTATATGTGCCCCAGTTATATTTGACTCTATCTATCATATATCTGTTTAAAAAATCAAAAGCAGCTTTATTCTGCTTATCAGCAGCTTGTAAATCATTAGGCATAATATTTCCAGCAGGAACAGAAAGTGTAAGATATTTAAGTCTCTGGTCATATCCTGCTGACTGCAATTTTTCACCATTCTTTTTAGCTCGTTCTGCCCGCCACTGCTCTTCCAGCGATTTATTATAAATCTCCCGCTCTTTTATCAAAGCATCTGATTTATTCACAAAACCAGCATACTGAGCAGGTGTTAATATTTTATCTAAATCAAACTTAAAATCGCTGTATAAAGTTCTTCTCTTTGCCATAAACATATCTCTTTCTGCTGTATATTTAAGCACATATTTAGCAGAAAGTTCATCAACTGCTGCTCTCTGGTCAGGAGTAAGACCTGCATTTTTTAAAAGATGAGTATTATATATCCGCTCAGATAAAACACTAATAGAGTATGGGTTGCCTTCTACCTTATTAAAAATAACAGGCATAATAGATGCACCAGTTAATGCTCCAAGAAAAAATATAGTAAGAAATGCTAATATAAATTTAATAGATTTTTTTACTGTCATTTATCTATATAACCCCGTATTAAAATAATCTGTTACCATAAACTCTGCCATTGCTGGGTCAAAGCTGGAAAAAAGATTTAGTGCTAAAAGAACAGCAGCTGCTGCTACAACAGCAGAACCTATTAAGAATTTTTTATATACTTTTTCAAAAGAAATAATATTATCATTATCTTCTGATGCTTCTATTTTTACCATCACATTATTTGTAAAATCATCTGACGGCACTATTACTGGCTGTTTTGAAAGCAGGTTTAATATGCTGTCAATATTTTCTTCATTATATTTAAATTCCTGCTCTGCTTTAATTCTTGCCATAACATTATTAGTAAAATTCTCACTTGGCTTAACTTCATCTATAAATGCAAGCCCTTCAAGTATATCATCTGTTTTATCTAAGTTTATTATATCATCATCAAAGCTGCTGTCATTTTTTATCCGCTGCATTACACTCATTGTAAAATCAGCTTTTGGAGTTACTTCATCACATTTTAATGCTTTTAAGATATTTTCCATATTCTTTTCACTGTATTGCTCTTTCATAATATACCCCGTTACATCATGTCATTAAGTATTTCTGAGAGTTTTTTTCTGGCACGGAATGCTGTAACTTTCACATTTGATTCTGTCATGCCTGTAATTGATGCTATCTCTGAAACACTTCTTTCTTCTGCATACATCATTGAAATAATTGTTCTTTCAACAGGTTTTAAGTGTTCCATAGCTTTCATAAGCATTTTATATCTTTCATCACCTAGAATATTATCCTCAGGTGTTCTATAATCTATGCCAAGTTCAATAGACTGCTCTGTTTCTTCATCAAAAGATGACATTGGCACATCTTTTTGTGCATATTTCTGCCGCCAAAAATCTTTACATGTCCTAATTGCTATTACTGTAAGCCAGTTAATAAAAGGGGAATCATTTTTAAAGGTTTTAAGTGATTTATAACTTTTAAAAAATATATCGTTTGCCACTTCTTCCACATAATCCTGCGGAATGTGCATAGAAACTATCTTAAAAATTTTATTTTTATATTTATCTATCAATATTGCAAACTTATCAGTATCCCCATCTAATACTTTTAAGATAATTTCTATATCATTAGTATCCACTGTATCCCTCTTTACATTTACCTATCATTTGATAAGTCGTATAAAGAATCAAATAGTTACATATTATTTTGTTTTTTTAATAAATATTCCTGTCTTGCCCTTTTATAGCTTAATGAAATAAGCTCTTTTAATACTTTTTCAAAAATGATTTTAGAAGGGCTTATACACTGAATAAAGTTTTCTCTGCTTTTTACAGGGTGCGGCATAATTATATTTGTTGCAGTATAATCACATTCATGGAAGCATATATATTTTTTATCATAAGGGCATTGTTTACTAAATAGTTTATTATATTCATCATTTGTCAAACATAAAGAAAGCCTGTATTTATCAGGGTGATTCAGGTCTGAAAAGTTATCATCATCACTGTCAAACTCCTGAATACTTAAAACAAATACACTTATATTTTGCTGATTATAAAAAAGCTCATGTCCGTATGGTGTCTGTGTGTAATCTAAATAACCATAATTATCAAGACAGTAAGTTATAATTTCATCAGCCTTCATCATCTATACCTCAAATGAATATTTAAAATCAGGGCTGCTATATGTGCCTTCTAGTATTGCTTTCACATCTTCAATAATCACTAATTCTTCATTTGTAGGAATTAAAAATATTTTTACAGGACTTAAATCAGTAGAAATATCTGCTTCGGAATTAGCTTTTTCATTTTTTTCATTATCTATATATATTCCAAAATGTTCTAGACCATCACATACCATTTTTCTTGCAATACTTGAATTTTCACCAACACCAGCAGTAAATATTACAGCATCAAGCCCGCCTAAAACTGCATAATATTCACCAATTAATTTTTTTAACCTGTATGATTCTATATCCATAGCAAGATTACAAAGCTTATCACCCTCTTTTGCAACCCTTGCTATATCCCGCCTGTCTGTATATCTGCCTGTAATGCCAAGCACTCCTGAACGCTTATTAAGCACAGTATTAACTTCTTCTGATGAAAAACCTTCTTTATCTATCATAAAAAGCACAACTGCTGGGTCAATACTTCCGCTTCTTGTGCCCATTACTGCACCATCAAGAGGTGTAAAACCCATAGATGTATCAATAGATTTACCACCACTTACAGCAGTTACACTTACCCCATTGCCAATATGCAGGCTTATTAATTTTGTATCTTTAATATCTTTATTTAAAAGCTTTGCAGCCCGCCTTGTTACATACAAATGGCTTGTGCCATGGAAACCATATTTCCTTACCCCATACTTTTCATACCATTTCATAGGTATAGCATACAAATAAGCAGTAGGCGGCATAGTTTGATGAAATGCAGTATCAAATACTGCAACCTGCGGCACATTAGGAAGTAATGATTTAATGGCTAAAATACCTGCCAGATTTGGAGGATTATGTAAAGGTGCAAGGCTTGAAAGAGAATCTATTCCTTGAATAACATCATCATCTATAAACACACTTTTATTAAAAAGCTCGCCACCATGCACTATTCTGTGGCCAACTGCATCTATTTGGTTTAATTCAGATATTACCCCAAACTCTTCATCAGTTAAAAACTTAAATACAGTAAAAATCGCATCTTTATGTGTAGCACAGTCACATTCAAGCCTGTGTTTTTGATATTCTGTCTGGTGGATAATAAAAGTGCCTACAAACCCTATTCGTTCTAATGCACCTTTTGCAAGCAGTCTGTTTGTTATTGTATCGTAAAGCTGATATTTAACTGATGAACTGCCACAGTTTAATGCTAATATTTTCATAAATCCTCCAACTTAAAAAATAATAATGTTTTATTTCAAATATGTCAAATATTATGTATTAATCCTTAAAAACCTTACATATCTATTTTCTATAATTTATCTATGTATTACATACTTTTTACACAATTTTAATCTATAAAAAATATTATTAATCTAAACAAACGAGGTGCTTTGTGGAATTAGGCTCTATCGGGATGTTTTTTCAAATATCCGCTCTTATACTCTGCTTAGCTTCTGTTACTGCATATATATATGCTTACCTAACAAAAGCTTATAATATAAAAAACATAGGTAACTATTTATTTATTGGAACAACAATTTCAATAGTGATTGCTTCAATAGTGCTTTTTACAGCATTTGCTGTTAGTGATTTTTCTATTGCATATGTTGCTCATTATAGTGATAATTCACTTCCAATGTTCTATAAAATCAGTGCATTTTGGGGTGGTCAGGCTGGCTCTCTTCTTCTTTGGGTGCTTTTACTTGTTATTTTTGGAACAATTGAACTTTTCCGCATTAAAAAAATGAATGATAAATATCAGCTTGGTGTTATGCTCATCATGTCTGGCACAACATTATTTTTTACACTGCTTGTTTCATTTTTACAAAACCCATTTGAACTTGCCCGCTTTGTTCCTAATGATGGTTCTGGTTTAAATCCTTTGCTTCA
>CAMEZN010000058.1 GCA_945947845.1 uncultured Mucispirillum sp.
AGAAAGCATAAGGCGATGAATGGTCTAATGTGTCAACAGGGCCTTTTACTATGCAGGTATCTCTTTCCCAGTCCACATTGTTGCCCATTCTCCATAATACTTCATTTGTGTTTTTCACATCTACATCTTTATCAACAACTACTATCATTTTAGTAAACATCATCTGACCTGTGCCCCACACATAGTGCATTATTTTATGTGCCTGCATTGGATATTTTTTATCAATAGATAAAAACATAATGTTATGAAATACTCCTTCAAGTGGCATATACATATCAACAATTTCTGGCACCTGTTTTTTAAGTATAGGCAGGAATATTCTGCCAGTAGCCACTCCCATATAGCAGTCTTCCATAGGCGGCTTGCCAACTATTGTTGTAGGGTAGATTGCATCTTTCCTGTGAGTAATACATGTTATATGAAATACTGGGAAATCATCAGCTAATGAATAATAACCAGTATGGTCTCCAAAAGGTCCTTCCCTGCGAAGTTCATCTGTTAAGACATAGCCTTCTAAAACTATCTCACTATTTGCAGGAACTTCTAAATCAACGGTTTCACATTTAATCATTTCAACAGCCTGTTTTCTTATAAAACCAGCAAAAAGCATTTCATCTATTCCGTCTGGCACAGGTGCAGTTGCAGAAAAAGTAACAACAGGGTCTGGCCCTAATGCAACAGCCACTTCTAATTTTTCAAGCCCCATTCTTTTTGCTTTTCTAAAATGGTCTGCCCCGCCGTGATGAATATGCCAGTGCATACCAGTAGTTTTGCCGTCATATACCTGCATACGATACATACCGCAGTTTCTTGTGCCAGTTTCTGGGTCTTTTGTAAAAACACAAGGCATTGTAATAAACCTGCCTGCATCATGAGGCCAGCATTTTATCACCGGAAATTTAAATAAATCTACATCATCGCCTTTTAATATCACTTCTTTACAAGGGCCTTTTTTCACAGTTTTAGGCAGTATATTACTAAGCTCCATAATCATTGGCAGACTTTTTATTTTATCCATAAAATTCTGAGGTGTATTTTTATCAACAAGGTTGATAATTCTGTTACCAAGTTCATCTAAATCATCAACTTCTAATGCCATACACATTCTTTTTATAGAGCCGAAAATATTTATAACTATATCATGGTCAGAGCCCTCTACATTTTCAAAAAGCAGTGCTTCACCATAATTTTTTGATACTCTGTCAGTTATTTCTGCTACTTCTAATATAGGGTCTACATTAGCAGAAATTCTTTTTAATTCACCTGCCTTTTCCAAAGCCTTAATAAATTCTCTTAAATCATTATAAGCCATATTTCACCAACTAATTTATTTGTTAAATAGGATAAATAATTTTCAAAAATTATACAAGAGTTTTATATATACAGCTGTTTCAGATATGCTATGATATTTATTTAAAAAATGAAATCATTTACTATAACTTATTTATAAATATGTATTTTTTGCAATAACTTATAGCATAACTATTTTTACTGTTAATAAAAAAAGGGCTGATATTTTACCAGCCCTTAAATGTTTTATTATATACTAAATTTTAACCTGCTGCATATTTTGAAATAAATACACCTGCTGCAACTGCTGAACCAATTACACCTGCAACATTTGGTGCCATAGCATGCATAATTAAAAAGTTAGATGGGTCTGCTTTTGCACCCTCTACCTGACATACTCTGGCTGCCAATGGAACGGCAGAAACACCTGCTGCACCAATGATTGGGTTAATTTTATTTTTAGTAAATAAATTCATAAGTTTTGCAAATAATACCCCTGATGCTGTTGCTACACAGAAAGCTGCTGCACCTAATCCAAATATTTTAAGTGATTCTGGGGTTAAGAATTTTTCTGCCTGTGTTGAAGCACCAACTGTTAAACCTAATATGATAACTACTGTATCTATTACAACAGTCCTTGCTGTTTTTGCAAGCCTTTCTGTAACACCTGATTCTCTTAATAAGTTACCAAGGCAAAGCATACCTATTAATATTAATGCACCCGGGTCTATCATAGAAACAATAATAAAAGTAAATATTGGGAATAATACCCTCATTCTTTTAGATACAGGTTTAGATGGCGGCATTTTAATTTTACGTTCTTTCTGAGTAGTAAGCAGTCTAATTACAGGCGGTTGAAGCACTGGAACAAGAGCCATATAAGAATAACCTGCCAGAGTGATTACAGGCAGATAATCTTTTGCCAGTTTTGAAGCAACAAATATTGATGTAGGACCATCTGCACCACCAATAATACCTATTGCTGCTGCCTCTTTTAATGTAAAGCCTAAGAATAAACTGCCTAAAAATGTAAGAAATACACCAATTTGTGCAGCCGCTCCTAAAAGCATAAGTCTAGGTTGAGAAAGCATTGCAGAAAAATCTGTCATGGCTCCTACACCTAAAAATATAAGCGGTGGATATATACCAAGCTCTACACCTTTATATAAAAAGCCTAATACACTATTATGGTCATATAAACCCATTTCAAGCACTGGGTCTGCTGGAATATTACCAACAATTATACCAAAACCAATAGGCACAAGAAGAAGCGGTTCATATTGTTTTGCAATTGCAAGATACAGAAAAATACCGCCTATTATAAGCATGATTACATGCTTATATGTAAGCAGGCCGCCTAATGCTCCTGTATTTATAAAATTCATTAAAATATCCATTTTTTTGCCTCCGCAATCTAAATGGTCTATTGAAATTCTACAAGCACTTGGCTTTCACGAACAGTATCACCTGCTGAAACATTAATTGATTTAATAGTGCCATCAACTGGTGAGTTGATAGATGTCTGCATTTTCATTGCTTCTAATATTAATAATTCCTGACCAGTTTTAACTGCATCACCAGCTTTTGCTTTAACTTCAACTATTGTGCCGCCAACTGGTGAAATAATAGTTTTACCGCCAGCATTTGCTGCTGCGGCTGCTGCTGCCCCTGCTGCTGCTCTGCTAGGTGGTGGTAATATACCATCATTACTTTGATTTGTTGGCATTGGCTGTGATTGAACAAACCTAGAAACAGGTGGAATACCACTTAATGTGCCATAACCTTCTACTTCATCTAAAAGCTCAACTTCTACTTCGTAAGCTACACCGTGGAGAGTAATTTTCATTTTCATAATATATGCTCCTAAATATTTTTAATTTTTTATTTATTTTTTACCACTATGGGAAGCCTGCAATGCACTTCTTGCCTGCATAGCCCAGTTACCGCCTTGTTTTGCCTTAGCCGGTAACACTCTAACTCTTCTAACTCTTGCTTTATTATGAGTATATGCGGCAACTGCTGCACTAATAAGAACAAGTGTTGTATTATCAATATTTTGTTCTTCTTGTGAGCTTGTGGCTGCCACTTCACCTTTATTGTCTTTTTTAGAAAACATTAAGCCTATCTTATCAAGCATTGGCTCTAATGCTTTAAAAAGATTAATAAATACAATCATAATAACAAGCACTGCAAAGACAACTACAACCCCTGTTGCAGTAACAAGCAGACCTTCACCTATTGTATCATGAAAATCTCTGCTGTTATTTACCACCTGAGTAGATGTTGTTGTATTTACATCAGCCTGTGCAAGCTGTATATTTGTATATTCAGCCATAGTAAACTCCTATAATGGAATAAGACCGTGTTTTTTATATGGTCTTGTTTCACGTTTAGAAGCATACATTTCTAATGATGCTGCTAAATAGCTTCTTGTATCTGCTGGAAGTATAACATTGTGAATATATCCTCTTTTTGCTGCAACATAAGGGTTTGCAAATAATTCTCTATATTCTTCAAGTCTTTTTTTAGTTTCAGCAGCTTTATCTTCTGCATTTTTGATTTCTTTACCATAAAGCAGGCTTACAGCACCTTCTGCACCCATAACTGCAATTTCTGCACCCGGCCATGCAGCAACTCTATCTGCACCCATTTCCTTAGAGCACATACCAATATATGCACCGCCGTAAGCTTTACGGATAATAACTGTAAGTTTTGGAACAGTAGCAGATGCATAAGCAAATAAAAGTTTTGCACCGTGTCTGATAATACCACCATATTCTTGGTCAACACCCGGCATAAATCCCGGAACATCAACAAGAGTAATAAGTGGTATATTAAAAGCATTACAAAAACGAATAAAGCGGGCAGCTTTATCTGATGAGTCAATATCTAAAACACCTGCTTTAAATGCCGGCTGGTTAGCAATAATACCAACACTTCTGCCATTTAACCTGCCAAAGCCTACAATAATATTTTTAGCAAAACTTTCCTGCACTTCTAAAAAGTCTGCATTATCAACTATTCTCCATATAATTTCATGCATATCATATGGCACTTTTGGGTCATCTGGAACAATAAAATTAAATGACTCATCTGGACCTATTACTGTATTTCTAGATTCTTCCATAATAGGAGCTTCTTCTGAATTATTAGAAGGAAGGAATGATAAAAGTCTTCTAGCAAGTCCTAATGCTTCTGGCCCTGATTTTGCAACAAAATGAACAACACCAGAATAATGAGCCTGAGCATTTACTCCACCAAGCTGTTCCAGAGAAACTTCTTCACCAGTAACTTCTTTAATGATTTTAGGCCCTGTAATATACATTTGACCTTCTCTTTGAACTTGTATAATAAAGTCAGTTAATGCAGGAGAATAAGCAGCACCACCTGCACATGGACCTGCAATAATACTAATCTGTGGAACAACCCCTGAAAGTAAAACATTGCGATAGAAAATGCCGCCATAACCTGATAAAGCACTAACACCTTCTTGAACCCTTGCACCGCCTGAGTCATTAATAAAAATAAATGGTGAACCAGTTTTTAATGCTGCGTCCATTAATTCCTGAGCTTTTCTAGCACCTGCTTCACCCATTGTTCCTGCATTAACAGTAAAGTCTTGACTGGCAACAAATACTGTTCTGCCATCTACAAGCCCCATACCTGTAACCATACCGTCAGCCGGCAGGTCTTTTTTATCCATGCCAAAATCGTTACAACGGTGTTGAACCATTAGAAAATCTTCTTGAAAAGTATCTTCATCAAGAAGCATTCCTATACGCTCTCTGGCTGTATATTTGCCCTGAGAGTGCATTTTTTCAATCTGAGCATCACCGCCCCCTTTATATAAACGGGAACGAAGCTCAACCAGCTCTTTAATTTTGTCCTTGCTCATTTGAACCTCATCTTAAAAAATAATTATATAATTATATGAAAAAATTTCACCCATGAAATTTTAAACCTATGCTCTAATAAATTCAATACTTTTATTACTTTTACATATATTTTTTTAATGTAAAGAATATAATATATAAATTTTAATGCAAAAAATATACTTTTATTACATTTTCACATAAAACACAGGTAATTTTATACCTATTTTTCCCAGTTATCAAGTATAATTATATTCTTTTTATTTTTTTCGCTTAACAGGCCGTCTATTTGACACTTCTTTTCTATTTTTTACTCTCTTATCTCTAAATGCACCTGCCTTTCTCCTAGAACGGCTTGATTTAAATTGTTTTAATATTTTATTTAAATCATCAGGCATAATCACAAGTTCTTCTTCTGGATTGATATAATTAAGTTTATGTTTTGTATAGGACTCTATTTTAGGAATAAGATAAGAATCTTCTTCTGTTGCAAAAATAACAGATACACCTTTTTCCCCTGCTCTGCCTGTTCTTCCTATCCTGTGCACATAATCTTCTGGGTCCTCTGGCAGTGAATAATTAAAAACATGTGTAATACCATCAACATGTATACCGCGGGCTGCAACATCTGTTGCACATAATATACGAATTGTGCCGTTTCTAAGTTCTTCCAGAGTTTTAATTCTTCTTGACTGAGTAACATCACCAGATAAAAGACCGCATGAAAGACCGCATGCCTTAAACATATCTGTAAGCCTTGCAACTTCATCTCGCCTGTTGCCAAAAATTATTACTCTGCTCAACATATCCTGAGAAATAATATTATAAATAATAGCGAACTTTTCTTTATCTGATGCAATATATGCAATCTGCTCAATATTTTCAGAAGTTATTTCTTTTGATTCTACCTCAAAACTTAAAGGGTCTTTTGTCCACTGAGAAGCAAGCCTTAAAATATCTTGATTTAATGTAGCACTAAAAAGCATTGTCTGCCTTTTTGATTTAGACGGTGCTGCACTAATAATTTTCTTCATATCAGGAATAAATCCCATATCAAGCATTCTATCTGCCTCATCAATAATAAGTATTTCAACAGCACTTAAATCAAGAACTCCTTGGTCTTTATAGTCAAGCAGTCTGCCGGGAGTTGCTACTAAAATATCAATAAACTTATTCTCAATCTGCCGTTTCTGCTTCTCATAATTTATACCGCCAAAAACTGACTGTATAGTTAATCCGCAGTATCTTCCAATATTTCTTGCATCTTTTTCTATCTGGATAACAAGCTCTCTTGTTGGTGCCATAATTAATGCCCTTGGAGTGCCTTTTTTTCTTTCACTTAATTCATTATTCATAAGTCTTGTAAATAATGTGATTAAAAATGCAGCAGTTTTTCCTGTGCCTGTCTGAGCTTTACCTGAAACATCTTTACCTTTCAAACTTTCAGGCAGTATAAGCTGCTGAATCGGTGTGCAGTATTTATATTCACATTCATATATACCTTTCATAAGCCTTGGAGAAAGCCCTAAATCATGAAAGCGAAGCATTCCTTCTTTTTCTTCCACATGAAATTCGCTTATATCCCAGTTTCCAAAATCTGCTGTTTCTTCTTCAATATTAATATTTTTAAGTTCAGCATTTTTACTCTGTTTATTTTTTGCTTTATTGGAAATATTTCTGCTGATTTTTCTTTTTTCTGTCTGCTTGTTTTCAACTGATACTGCCGCATTGTTTTGAGCTGGTTCTTTTTGTGCTAATTTTTTTGAAATTTCTTTGATAATTATTTGATTTTGTGCAGTCTTACTTTTTTGAATAATCTGTTTAATTCTTTCTAGTATAGACATTTTACCCTTCATTATATTAAATTATTTTATAAAAAACTCATAAGTTCTAGCAATATATAATATAAATCAGAATTTTGGTAGCGATTTTTTTATTTTTTATGAAATTTTATTTTGAATTAAAAAATTATACTTTTGTATTAATAAGTTAAGAATTAATGTAAAAACAAGGATTTTGATTTATAAAAAAAGCAGGTATGAAATATATACCTGCTTTTATTTGATTAATTTAATACTTTTGACATAAACTCAATATCTTCATCATTGAAATAGCCGGCTTTAAAAAGATATGTAATCTCTGCATCTTTTTTCAGTAATTTATTCATACCCAGTATTGCATCAGTTAAAGTAAATTTATTCATACCAGTATCTATTATTTCTTTTGTAACAGGGCTTTTTATTTTTAAAGTGCTGTCTGATATATTTTTTACATACACTTCTTCCTCATTTGTCAAAGCAGTATAGCTGCCGTAATCCAGCCCTGTATTTGCACCAGTTGAGTTAACTGCACCTACAAAGATTGATGCAGAAACTTCTGCTGCCCCCTTCTCAATAACACCTGCAATACCACCAGCATAATCATTTGCTGTAATCTGCCCTGTGGCATAAGAGCCTTTAACATAAGAACCAGATGCAAGCAATCCTGCTATCCCGCCAGTTCCAGTTGTATAATCTACCCTTGGTGCATTATTTGTTATGTTAATATCATTTACAGCTGATGAAATTATTTTTCCTGTATTTGTGCCAGTTATACCGCCAGCTATTGTTCTGTATGAACTATTATCTGTCATAGTAATACTTCCACTATTAATAGTGCAGTTATCAATTAATCCATTAGACTTACCAGAAATTATACCAGCATTAAAAAATAAATCTGTATCAGGTGAACCTAACTCAACAGCTGCCCCTTTAATAACTACATTTTTGATTGTTCCATTATTTATGCCTGCAACAATACCAGACGAAGAATCTAAATTAGTTACAGCTGGCAGCATTAAGCTCGGTGTATCAAATGTAACATTCATTATTGTGCCGCCTTCAAGGCTGCTTACAAAACCATAACTGCCGCTTGATGGAGTTTCATTTATTTTATATGCTTTTATTGTATGACCATTGCCGTCAAAAGTTCCACGGAATATCTCACCACTGCGTTTCAAACTGTCATCTGTAAAATCTAAATCTGTCATTAATTTAATAGTAATATATTATAAATATTCCCCAGTATACGGAAAAGAGGACACCAAAAGGTATCCTCTTTTCCGTATACTATTTGTAACACTACTAAACTACTACTAAATATACTACTTATACTACTACAAACAATACTTTCTATAATTAAGATATACTTTATATACTGATATAATTATTATTCTACTTATTCTCTATGATTGTAATATAATTGCATTTCTTAATAATGTCAACTATTTATTTTTATCAATCTTAAAAATCTTTTATTTTTGCTTAAAATTTAAGCAAAATATTTAAATATACTTTGATATATCAATACTTTATAAATTTTAATTTTTTTGATAATTTTTTTTAAAAAAGAAATTATAACTATACAAAAATTGTATTTTT
>CAMEZN010000059.1 GCA_945947845.1 uncultured Mucispirillum sp.
TAAATTACCTATATGGTTAGGGTTAAATCCTATTGGGCATGCAACACTTAATTTGTCAGAAAGTTTTGTATATAAGCCTGTTCCCACACCATAGAATGAAAATAGAGCATGTGGTTCAACAGTTTCTGTTAACTGAACTTCTGATTTAATAATCAAACTTGGTTCTTCAATATTGAATATTTCAACTATATCACCACTTTTTAAGCCTAAATCCTGTCCTCTTTTTGTGTTAATAAATACAGCTGCATAATTAAGTTTTTGTCCAACATTTTTAAGCAGTATATTATTACGAGTTTGTGCACCAGTAAATGAGCTTAGTGGTGAAAATCCAGTTATTGGTATAAATTCATCTTTATCAAGTTTTTCTTTTTTAGTTTGATAATAAGTAGGTGGATAATCATATAATGGGCTGAAATACTGTGCTTCTTCTGCTCTATCTTCTTCTATCAGTTTATTATGCCAGTTAGCCATAAATAATGAATAAACTTCCAGTTTGCCAGAAGGAGTAGGTTTATTCATTGGTTTAACAGGGGCTGGCACACCACACCATACACCATCTTCAATTAATTTTCTGCGAGAAAATGTTGCTGCATCTTCATCATTCAGAGCTAAGTTTTCAATCTGATAGTCAACTATGTATTTTATGCCGCCATGTTCAAAATCATTAAAATTATCATAATATTCATCTTCACTAAATATTCTTTTTGCAAGAGCAAGCATAATCCAGTAACCATTTCTTGTATCAAACATAGGTTCAACAACTTGGTCATGAACTGTAATTACAGGGAATGTTGCTTTATATGTTGAAAAAAGCGGTTCAGCTCTTTCTAAAAATGTAGTATCTGGTAAAATAACATCAGCATATAAAAGCGATTCATTCCAGAATGGAGAGATAGCTGCAACCATTTCCATTTTTTCTAATGCCTGCACCATTTTATATCCGCCAACACTACCGCCAACTGGATTTTGACCATTTAAAAATGCCATACGAAGTTTATAAGGTTCTTCTTTTTCAACAGCAAGTGGAAATGTTCTGCGCATATTATATGGGTCGCAAAGTTCAAACCCTTCTACATTTTCTTTAAACCACATATTTACTGATATTTCATTAGAATCACTATATGAAAATGGAGTATCTAAATTAGCATTTCTTCCATATATTAAACCGCCTTTTCTACCATATACACCTAAAAGACCATTTATAGAAGATATAAGATATTTTTCATGTAAAGAGTTAAAATATCTTGTAGCACGATAACCTCTTTCAAGAAAACATGCAGGTTTAGCATCATTTAAATCTTTTGCAAGTTTAACTATTTGTTCTGCTGGAATACCGCTTTTTTCAGCAGCTTTTTCAAGAGTAAATTTTTCACATGATTCTTTTAAAAGCTGTAATGCTGTTTTTGCATTTACTCCATCAACTTCACAGCTTCCAAAAATTGCTGGTCGTTCTGCTTCTGACTTCATAACAGCTGTTTTTGAAACTTCATCATATACCATATAGTCTGGTTCATCTGACTCGCTGTCAAGATAAACAGGTAGCAGAGTTTCTGTATTTATAAGGATATCAGCATTTGTATATTCTCTTAAAAATGCTTCATCATAATAGTTATTTTTAAATAATTCGCCAGCAAGTCCAATTAAGAATGGAATATCACCGCCGGGAATAACTGGAAGCCAGTCAGTATCAGTTTCTCCAACACCTAATGATTTTTTAGGGTCTACAAGAACTGTTTTCATACCATTTTTTCTACCTCTGCCAAACATACCACCCCATGGGAATGCAACAAGACCGCCAACTGGATTTCTACCAATTAATACAGCTATTTTTGCATTTTCATAATCACCCATAACAGATGAGTTACCTTGACGAGGTTCTTCTCCACCGCCAAAAACAGAGCCTAACCCTAACTGGTTTGTTGACCCAAAACATGTATCGCCATAGCTAAATACATTATCTGTTCCATAAAGGTTAAATATTGTATCATCTAAAAGTGATGCAGTATTAAACCTTGGAAAATATGCAACAGAATGTGGTTCTCCTTCATCTCTTAATTGGAGCATTTTATTGCCTATTAAATCCAATGCTTCATTCCAAGAAGCACTGCGAAACTCACCACTTCCTCTTTTCCCTGTTCTAATAAGTGGGGTTTTAATCCTTTGTGGGTCATATAATGCAGCAGCAGCAGCACGACCTCTGCCACATATAGATGGATATGGTGTATTTGGGTTTGCATCAATCCTGACTAATCTGCCATCTCTTACATAGGCAACCATAGGGCAGTTTTGTGCACACATACGGCAGGTAAGAAATACTTTATTTTCTACACCATAATCTGCTGATGTGATTTCCCTTGCTTCAGCTTTTAAAGGAACACCTGCTGCAACAGTTGCTCCTGCAAGACCAGCTACTGAAGTTTTAATAAAATTTCTTCGAGTAAGCTTCATCTTTCCCTCCTAATTTTTGCAATATGGGTGATTTGTTTGTATTAATCTTATCTTTATACTATAAAAATGTTTTTTGCAAGTAAAAAATATATACTGTTTTATTTTTATAATATTTTATAAATTATTTTACTTTTATATTTATTTTTATGTATTTTTATCATACTAAAAAGGTAGTATTAATATAAAATAAAAGTAGTTAAAAATCCTAGTAAAAATACAGAAATTGTTTAAATATAATTGTGTTATAAAATTTAAATAAAAATAATAAAATAGTTCTTGATTTTTTTATAAAAGGTGATAGAGTAGTGGTTGAGGGTGATTATTTTTATGTATCTGCTATGCAAAGTATTTTATTATTAAATGGAGGGATTATGGTAGCGAAATTTTATACCAAATCATTTATGCTGCTGAAAATGTTATTATTAACTACTTTAATAATAATGTCATTAGCAGCATGCAAAAAGCAGACTGTTGACAGCTATTATTCAATAGACAGCACTGCTGGTTCTGCTTTAATTGAAGCAGCGGAGTTGAAAAAATATATTGATAATGGTTATAAAACAAATGATGGAAAAAAAGTTGTTATTTTACATGTAACTCTTCAAAATGGCAAAGTTCCTGAAACAACTATTAAAGGTGCATATTCTTTTAGTCAAGAAGAATATTTAATGGAAAAAAGAAGTGATGGTGTTGCTCCAAATGGTGCAATGGTTGCAAGTGGTGCCAAAGTTGATAAATTTTTATCAAAATATGGCATTGATAATAATACTTTAATAGTTCTTACTAGTCATGATTTAACTAATCAAATGGTATATAGAACTTTTTGGGTATTAAAATACTGGGGATTTTCTAATAAAGCATTAAAAGTCTTAAATGGTGCAAACTACTATTTCTTTGGCGATTTTGCAAAAGAAAATAATATTGCAGATATTGCATCATATAAATCAGCTCCTGCTGATATTTCAAAAATTACTCCGTCTACATTTTCAGTTAGAGACTTACCCGGTAATTATATAGACTCTGTTCGTGCACCATTTGGTGAAGTAATTGAATATGCAAAAGCAGGCAAGATGAATTCAGATGCTTCTGGTGAAGTAGCAGTTTTATCTACTATTGATGCAAAAAAACCTGTAAAATCAAATGGTCAGGTTGTTACATATACAATATATGATAATAATGCAGTTGACGGTAGAATCAAAGGTGCTACACAACTGGCTTATGAACAAGTGAAAAATGGCGGTTATGCTACTCACTGGGCTTTATATCTTGATGCTCAGCTTTCTGATGACGGTAAATATACAATTGTTGGTGGAAAAGGCACTTTTAAGAAACCTGAACAGATTAGAGCAATGGTAAAAGGGCTTACAGAAAATAATGGTAAAACTACTAATAATTCAGCATTTTTAGGAAATATAGATAAAAATCCAAATAAAAGATTAATTTTTCACTGCTATACTGGAAGGACTACTTCTCCTCACTGGTTTGTATTCAGAGAAATTTTAGGTTATCAAAATGCTGCTGTATATGACGGTTCATGGCAGGAATGGAGTTCATATTCAGCATACACACCAGCAGATGCAGCAAATGCAGCTTATGCAAGAATACTTGTTGGTGAAGATGACCCTAATACTTATGATAAGCAAAATACTGATTATATTTTCTGGAACGGCAGTAAGTTTGTTATGTCTGATAACAAAACAGAGCCAGAATTAGAACATGAAAATATGAAAACTTTTATTGAAAAATGGGACGTTACAAAATATACTGATTTTGCTACACTAGGAGTAGAATCTTATTATGAAGATGATGAAGTATATTTTTACCCATTAACTAATCCTAATATTGATACTTTATATGCAGGTGATGCAAAAGAAATCAATAAAGAAGATAAAGCATATCAAGGTAAATAATTATTTATTATAAAAAAACCGAGTGTTTATAAAGCACTCGGTTTTAATCTTTTTAATCTTATTAATTTTATTCAGTTTATTTTTATTCACTATTTATTTAATTCATCGTTAAATTCTTTTAAAAGTTCAATATCATATTTAATATAGTATTTCATTATAACAGCAGCAGAAGCATACAGTTTTGAATTTAGTGTAACTGCCTTTTTGTATACGGCATCTGAAAACATATCTATCCACACTAATATATGGTTTGATGAGAAATTTATCTGGTCATTTATAGTTGATTTTAGAAGGTTAATATCGCTTTCTTCTGCAAGTTTTCCAATTAAATCGCTGAGTTTCTGCATATAAAGCATTTCTACACTAATATAATCTTCTGGTGCTTTAATAGATTCAGGCATTTGAAAATCCCGCATTTTATATACAGCAACAACTTTCTGCCATTCTTCACCTTTTAGTAAACCATCATTTGATAAATAAGATGAGGCAGAAGCAGGCACATTACTCATACCGCTTAAAAATAATGATGTAAACTCAATGTTTAATCTTTGTAAAAAATCATGAATATTGGCTGCATTTTTTTCATTATTTATATATTCTTCAAAAGTTTTGCATGCTTCATTATATTCATCACTTTCTACATAATCTTTTAAATCATTAAAGTAGGTTAGGTATTTTTCAGATATACCAATGAAACTTTCATCAACAGTAGTATTAAAAACTCTAAAAAAGTAATTAAAAAAAGCACTTCTTAAAATTGATGAATTAATTAAATCTTCTTGTAATTCTTTATTAAATGACATATAATACCTCTTAAAGAATAAGATAAGCAATAATAATATGTTTTTATTATTTTTACAATAGATGATTATATAAGAATAAAAATAATTTAAAATTTTTTAAAAAAAGTGCTTGACAAATTCTTTAAAATATGAAATAAAATACTTCCTGTTAAGGATACGGGCCAATAGCTCAGTTTGGTTAGAGCAACCGGCTCATAACCGGTAGGTCCTAGGTTCAAGTCCTAGTTGGCCCATTGTAGGGGAGTGTATACTCCCCTTTTTGTTTTCTTTATATATGTAAGTCAAGTTAAGGTAAGCAGCTTTTATATGGTTAAAATTAGTGATATTATTAAGTATTTAGAGTATTCATTTACAGATATTTCTACCCAGTCTAAATGGGATTTTTCTGGAAAACAAATATATACAGGTGATAGAGAAATATCTAAAATAGCTTTAAGTCTTGATGCAAAAGAAGATGTAATTGAAAAAGCAATACAAATGGGGTGTGAGTTACTTATTACTCATCACCCCATTTTTTTTCATGAAAGTAAAGGTATTAATGTTAATAAAACAGCTGATAGAAAAGTTATTAAAGCAATACAGGGCGGGCTTGATATATTAAGTTATCATACAAATCTTGATATGGCAGATAATGGCTTAAATGATTATATATGTGAGCTTTTAAATGCAGAAATGGATAATGGATTTTTAAGTATAGAAGGCAGTAAACCATTATATAAGCTGTCTGTATTTGTTCCTTATGATTATAAAGATGAAGTTTTTAATGCAATAACATTAAATGGGGCTGGCTCAATTTATGGCAATTACTCTGCATGCGGTTTTATTGCAGAAGGGGCAGGGCTTTTTACTCCTAATAGTAAAGCTGACCCATTTATAGGCAGTGCTGATGAACCGCAAATCGTAGATGAAGTAAAAATTGAAACAGTTGTTTTGAAGGAGCATCTTAATAAAGTTATTGATGCTATGATTCAGGCTCACCCTTATGAAGAACCCGCATATGATATAATAGAACTTCACAATAAGATTTTTTATGGGTTTGGAAGAACTGCCACTTTAAATAAAGAATATTCTTTGGCAGAATTTATAAAATTAATTCAAGATAAATTACATATAAACCATGTTATTACTAATATGAAAGATGTAAAGCCGTTTAGTCGTTTTGGAGTATGCACTGGTTCTGGTGCATCTTTATGGAAAGATGCTCTTAATAAGGGAATAAATGTGCTTTTAACTGGTGATTTAAAATATCATGATGCTCTTGATGCTTTTGAAGCAGGAGTTTGTATAATTGATGCTACTCATCAGGCAACAGAAGAAATATATATGAACAGATTGTCAGAGATTATTAAAAAACAGTTTAATATAGAAGTGATAGTATTAAAACAGGAACAACAACTAATATGCTGGGGAGGTAATAATTAATGCAAGAAATATTAGAGCAGCTTATTGAACTTCAAAAACTTGATTCTAAAATCGCATCTATTGAAGGAGTTATAAAAAATACTCCATCACAAATTAAAGCAGTGCAGGAAAAATATGAAAAAGCCATAGCTGGTTATGACAGTATTAAAGCAGCACTTGATGAAAACAAAAAAACATATCTTGCCCTAGAAGCAGATTTAAATGAGAAAAAAAATAACCTGCTAAATTCTCAAAATAAACTTTCTTCTGTTCAAAATACAAAAGAATATGAATCAGTTATTCGTGAACTTGATACACTTAAAAAATCTGTTGCAGAAGATGAAACTAAGTTGAAAGAAATGATGAATCTTGATTTTAAATATGAATCAGAACTTAGTAAAATGGTTGAATTAAAAGAAAGTTTAGAGAAAGAACTTGAAGATGTTAGTATATCAAAAGCAGATGAAGATAAAGAAATGCATGATGAACTTGCAAAACTTATGCAGCAGAGAGAAGAACAGGCTTCTAAAATTAAGAAAAGCACACTTATGAAATATGACAGAGTGAGAGCTCACCGCCATAATATAGGTATTGCATCAGTTAAAGATGAAGTATGTAATGGCTGTTATATGCATATTCCACCACAGCTTTATGTTGAAGTAAAAAAAGATTTAGAAGTGCATACTTGCCCGCATTGTCAAAGAATACTTTACTATATACCGCCAAAACAAACTGATGAAGCTAAAAAGTAGATATTACTTAAAATAAATTTAAATTTTTTATAAAGCATACTTGATTTATGATTAAAAATTAGTCATAATAAAGTATGCTTTTTTTATGTTTTAGCATAATTATATGAAATATTTAGGAGCTTATTTTGGCTTTGAAATTACGAATATACTTTTTACTGCTTATTATAATATTTGTTGCTGGGTGCAGCGAAAAAAGAACAATTGTGCAGGACAATGCTACTGCCAATTTAAATATCAGCTCTGTTGCTCAGTCAGAAAATACTGATATTTTAGAGGGAAATGAAAAATTTTCAGCAGGTGATTTTAATGAAGCAATCAAGTTATATCAAAAAGCTTCAAAGGAAAATAAAGCAACTGCATTTTATAATATTGGTGTAAGCTACTATTTATTAAACAATACTCCTATGGCTGAATTAAATTTTAGAGAAGCTGTGAATGCCGACCCTGATTTTCCAGAAGCTATGATGAATTTAATAGCTGTGCTTGCAGAACAAGGTGGTGAAAAGGCCAAAGAAGCAGAAAAATATGTTGAAAAATATATAAATAATGCTAACCATTCCGCTGATGCTTATAGTGGTATTGCTAATGTATTTTTAAGTGTAAATGATACAGCAAAGGCTATGTATTATTATAAAAAAGCATTAGAAAAAGATTCTGCTTCTCCTATGGTTTTAGAAAATTATGCTAATCTTTTAATAAGTATAGGTGAATACGAAGATGGTATAAATCTTTTAGAATCACTGCCAAACAGAAATTTTATTGTGCATTATAATCTTGCTAATGCTTATTTTGCACTTGGAAATAAAGACAGTGCTTATAGTAATGCTCAGGAAGCTCTTTATTCAGATGGTGCAAGTGAAACTGGTTATGATAAACTGGCACAGTTATTTAATAAACTTAAAAAATATTCTGATGAAGCTCAAACTCTCCGTATATTAATCAGTGGTAATGATGAAAGAGATTACAGGGTCCGCTTAATAAAAGCATACCTTTCTCTTGCACAAAATGATAAAGCTATTGATGAAATTGATTTATTATTAACAGAATATCCACGTGATGAAGAATTGAGTTTATTAAAATATAATGTAATGGTATATATAGATACAGCAAAAGCAGGGCAGTATATTAAAGATTTATATGCTGATTTACAAACAGATCAAGTGCTTTCATATTATGCAAAGCATGTATGTTATTTTAATAAAATACAAATGGCATACTGGACCCGAAGAAGGACTAGA
>CAMEZN010000060.1 GCA_945947845.1 uncultured Mucispirillum sp.
TTATGGTAGAAGAAAATCAAGAAAAGGAGAATCTTGGTTAAAAAAAGCTACATCAAAACTTTTTTATAAACTTTTACAGAAATCAACAAAAGTTGATATTTTAAAAGATACTGGTGATTTTAGACTTTTAAGCCGCAGAGCAGTAGAATCCTTAAAAAAATATAAAGAACAAAGAAGATATACAAAGGGTTTTTTTGCATTAATTGGTTTTAATAAAAAAGAATTTCTATATGACCGAGACCCTCGAATTGCAGGACATACAAAATGGAATTATTTTAATCTTATAAATCTTGCAATAGAAGGTATCACTTCTTTTTCTACTTTTCCTTTAAGATTAAGCTCATTTTTAGGAATAATTGTTGCAGCTATTGGGTTTATTTATATCGTATTTTTAGTTTTAAAGACTTTAATTTTTGGCGAAATAGTTCGTGGTTATCCTACTTTATTATCAATTATAATATTTTTAGGTGGTATTCAGCTTTTATCATTAGGTGTAATTGGTGAATATTTGGGCAGAATTTTTGATGAAGTAAAAAACAGACCTTTATATTTTATAGACGAATATAGTGGTGATAAAAAATAAATGAAATTTATTAATTTTTTTTATGATAAAACATTTTATAAATTTATCATTGTAGGTGTAATAAATACTGTTGTCGGGGCAGGAATAATGTTTGCTCTTTACAATATCTTTCACTGTTCTTACTGGTTATCTGCTGTTATGAATTATATCATTGGAAGTATAGTAAGTTTTTTATTAAATAAATACTGGACTTTTAATAGTAAAGTATTTTCATTAAAAGAAGTTGTGTATTTTATCATAAATATAGCAGTATGTTTTTTTATTGCTTATGCAGTTTCTAAATCTATTGCATTTTTATTGTTATCTGGATATTCTAAAACATTTCAGGAAAATATTGCAATGTTTATTGGAATGGTAATATTTACTGTATTGAATTATTTATCACAAAGATTTATTGTTTTTAAATAAAGGTGCTTATGTCATTTATAATAATTATTCCTACATATAATGCAGAGCATGCAGGTATTGAAAACCTTTTAAAATCTATTAAAGAGCAGAGTATAAGTCCTGATAAGATATGTATAATAGATTCGTCATCTACTGACGGCACCGTGGAGATATGCAGAAAATACGGCTGCGATATAACTATAATAGATAAAGGCAGCTTTAATCACGGTTTAACAAGGCAGCAGGGTATAGATAACAATAAAAATTATGATTATGCTGTTTTTATGACACAGGATATTTTATTAAAGAACAGCTGCACATTAGAAGTTCTGCTTTCATCTTTTAATTATGATAATGTAGCTATTGCTTATGGCAGACAGCTGACTAATGAAACTTCTTCTTTTATTGAAAAAATCAGCAGAAAATTTAATTATCCAGAATATTCTATAATGAAATCTAAAAATGATATTTCAAAATATGGTATTTCTACTGCATTTTGTTCAGACAGCTTTGCAGCATATAAAATACAGGATTTACTTTCAGTTGGAGGCTTTCCTAAAACAGATTTTGCAGAAGATATGATTGCTGCTGCAAAAATAATATTAGCAGGTAAAAAAGTATATTATAATGCAGAAGCAGAAGTATATCACAGCCATCCATATTCTATAAGGGCAGAATATGAAAGGGGTAAAGCAATAGGAACAATGCACAAGGAAAATAAGTGGCTTATTGATACTTTTGGCAAAGCAGAAAATAAGGGAAAAGAACTTTTAAAAACACTTTCTTTACATAAAAAATTTATTTATATCTTACAGGCAGTCCCTAAACTTATTGGTTATAAAAGTGTTATGTTTCGTTAATTTAACCAAATAAAGTTTACATATGTAATCTTATTTTTATTTATTTAAATTTTATTTAAATTTTTAAAATTTCTAACAAAATTATTATATTTATTAATATCTTTATTTCATAGTAACTTATAAATAAACTGTAAAGTAGTATTATATTTCTTTTCACAATTTATTAAATGATTACTCCTTGACATACAATATAAAAAAATTTAAAATCAAATATGTTTTTTTTAAAAAAAGGAGTTTTTATGATTAAAAGAGGTATTGTTTTTATCTTTTTATTATCTTTTTTATTTCCTCTTTTACTTTCATGCAGTAATGAAAAAGCAGGCTCCAGTGTTCAGCATGTTTATGAAGAAAATGTAGAAAATAATGCTGTGCAGGTTGCAGGTATTAAAATTGCCAGTAACTATATAGAGCTTGTAAAAGAGGCTGGGGTGGACTTGCAGTATAATATAAGTGCTGTTGTCCAGCCTGACAATGCAGAGAATAAAACTCTGCTTTATACTTCAAGCAATCCAGAAGTTGCAGAAGTTTCATCAGATGGTTATGTAACCATAAAAGATTTTGGTGTTTTTAATGTAAAAATCCAATCTGATGCTAATAAAGAAATATGGCAGCAGATTAGTTTTTATGTTAGGGAAAATATTATGACGAAAATAGATATGGAAAATAATCCATTATCTTTTTTTGGTTCATATTCTATCTTACAATATGGTATTGATAAAGAGCCTGATACAAATGTAGGCGGCAGTTTTTCTGTTAATATGGATAGAACAGCACAAAATGCAGTAACTATGGAATTATTATTTAATGGTTTAGATTTACCTGTTACTGCTGTTTTAGATGATTTATCTTCTGTTTCTTATGAAGAAGCTGCTTTATCAATATTTACATATCTTAAAGGCACAGTTAAAACTGATAGTTCAGTTATAATCCAGTTAAAAGCAGATGAACATACATCATTAATAGAACAAGGTATTTTACAGGCAGGGCAGATACTTTATCTTTCTATCAAGAAAGAGTATGATTTAGTGCCGGGACAAAGCCATGTGGAAGAAATACCAGTTTCTGTTACAGATATACAAGTTAATGATGTGCAAAAACTTGACAGGCTTGTAAATGCAACTTATACATTAAACCCTGTTGTGCTTCCAGTCAATGCTAGTAATAAAGCAGTTACTTACTCTACAAGTAATGATAAGGTTGCATCTGTTTCACCAACAGGGGTAGTAACAGCATTAAATGAAGGTTCTGCTGAAATTATGATAACATCTGTTTCAAATGGTGAAGTAGTTGGCACTACAACTGTTAATGTTGTAGACAGCACTGTAAGAGTGAAAGATGTTGTATTTGAACAAATTGATAGTGATATATATGTTGGAACACCTGTAACAGTAAAAGCAACTGTGCAGCCAGCTAATGCTACATATAAAGATATTACTTATTATTCAAAAAATCCATCAATTGCCACAATTAATAGTGCAACAGGTGTGGTTACTCCAAGAAGAAAAGGCACTGTTGAAATTGTTGCAGTAACTGATAAGGGTAGTTTTGAGAAAACTCTTACTTTAAATGTCAATGTTTATTCATTTCCTGTTACTGCTATAACTAATATTCCATCAGAGATTAATATGGCAGTAGCAAACCAGATTACTATTAAACCAGAAGTTTTTCCAAGCTATGCAGATGATACTTCTTTGATTTATACTGCTGATGATAGTGGAAATGTATCAGTAGATGCAAATGGAGTTATCACTGCAAATAAAACTGGTCAAGGTATAGTAACTGTTGCTTCTGCAAAATATCCTGAAATCAAAAAGGATATTACTGTAAATGTAAGGCAGGAGCAGGAAGAGATATATATTACAAGCATTAATTTAAACAATGCACCAGCAGATTTATATATAAACCATACAGAATATTTAATGACTCCTACATACGAACCTGCAAATGCAAATGTTGATACAGAAATATCTGTTCAGGCAGATAACAACAGTCTTGTTATGATTATGCCGCTTGATAATGGTAGTTACAGCATACTTCCGCAGGCAGAAGGCAGAGTTACAGTAACTGTTAAATCTAAAAACGGGGTAAGTAAAGATGTATCTTTTAACATTAAAAAAGTTATGAATGTTAAGGGATATTATACAATTAATAAGGTTGAATATACTCTGGCAGATAAAACAGAAACATTTACTCCTGAAAATGATAAACTTCAAGGAGAGTTTGCAATAGATTTATTAGATGATAAATATACTATCAAAGGAAGATTACAGTATACTCCTGCTAATCCACTAGTTTCTTATACATTTAATAACTGGCGGTATATTTATGAAAATAAAGAGATTATGCTAGATACATTAGATAAATATGCAAGCCAGACAAAAGATGCTCTTGCTGCACAAAATATTAAAGTAACAGGCGACTATACATTAGAGTATACATATACTCAGGATAGTTTTAAAGCTGTTATCTACCTTACAAAAGTAAATAATGAAACAAAAGATATACTTGATAGAACAATTTATTTAACACCTGTTAATATGGCAGCAGACCCACATAGTGCAGAAGGTTACTATGAAATGACATGGTTTTATGGAAATTCGGTTAATAATAAATGGTTAGAAAGATATCCAGCAATTTATTCTTCATCTCAAGATGATATGCCTACATATAGTGATATTGGTATAACTTATCATAAAGATTGTCCAAATATAGGTGGCTGGGCTGCATGTTATGGTGGCGGTGGCGGAGAAAATGGCTCTGTTACAAATTATTCAGGAGCTTTTGCTGTTAAAATTGACGGCACAAATGAGAATGCTCAAATAAGCTCTATAATGAAAGTTCAGATACAAGGGCATCAGAACTTTAATTTGCAAACATGGCTTAAATATATGCACACTTCATTTGACCCATTAACTATATCGCAAGTTACTTCCCATAGTGGTA
Organism: uncultured Mucispirillum sp.; assembly: GCA_945947845.1. Taxonomy (GTDB): domain Bacteria; phylum Chrysiogenota; class Deferribacteres; order Deferribacterales; family Mucispirillaceae; genus Mucispirillum. Next base: position 4,774 of record CAMEZN010000060.1, read on the forward strand.
AGATTGTAGATAAAACACTAAAAGCAAAAATTATATCTAATAGTGGAGATAAAGGCTATAAAGGTGCATTTTTAGCTTATAACCAGCTTCCTGATAATATTATGCAGTTTGAAATGCAGTATTTATCAGACTATAAATTTATGTACAGGGCTAAAAAGGTTAGTGACAGGTATATAGACCTGCCCACAGCTAAATATGTTGATGGTGATGTAAGTGGTAGAACACCACCAGCAGTGCCAGACCTTGCAAAAATTGTGCCGGTAGAAGATTTTACTGGTGCAGTATCAGCTATTGAATAATTTTTAATTATATCTGCCTGTAATATTATTGCAGGCAGTTTAAAGAGTGATTATATGAAAAAATATCAAATATATAATAAACTATTTCTGATGATTTTTGTGCTGTTTAGTATATTTGGCTGCACATCATCAGCAGATAATAATAGCCAGCAGGTTGTTTACCACCCAGCAGAAGTTAAACCACAGGTTGTTGTTTACTCTAAATATATACCAATAAATATAGCGGAAAAACAAAGTTACAGTCTTAATGCTTCTGTTATTCCAGAAGAAGAATCTTCATCTGTTCTTGTATATTCAAGCAGTGATAATTCTACTGCTACTGTATCAAATGATGGTAATGTATCAATTCATAAAACAGGTATTGCAGTAATAAATATAGCTCTTGAAAAAGACAGCACTGTTACTAATCAGGTTATAATAAATGCTTATGAAAGTATTGCAGACAATGAAAGTGCAGTGCCTGTTATGGCTGTTGCAGTAGATACTACTTACTTAAAATTAACAAAAGGAAGCGGGCTTGCAGTATTTCCAAGTGTCCGCCCCGGTAATGCAACAAATAAAGAGCTTGTTTACCTTTCTACAAACCCTTATGTAGCAGATATTAATGAAGGGCTGATTCAGGCACATAATGAAGGTAATACTGGAATAATTATTTATGCTAAATCAAACCCAGAAAAGTATGCTTTTATAAATGTTGATGTAGTGCCTGTTGAAGAAGGTTCTGGCAGCAGTGGTGATTTTACAGCACCAGAAGGCACTGCTCCAATTGATTTAAATAAAGACCCTACGTCATTAATTGCTAAATATAAAATTCTTAATTATTCTATTAATGGTCAGTCAGCAGAAACAGCAGATGAAGCAAGCAATCTTCGTGTAAATGTTAATTTAGATGAGCTTGGTGCAGGTATTGTCAAAATATTAATGTATGTTAATCTAAATGGGCAGGAAGTAAGGCTTGCCCAGAAAAAAAATCTAGGTTATTATGGCGGCAGTATTCCAGATGTTTTTACATCACTTGGTGCAAAAATAACTGGTGATTATACTATGGAGTTTACTCTTGACCCAGTAAATTATACAGAGTTTGCAAGACAAGGTTTAGTAAATAAAGGCGATACTCTTATTTTAAATATAGGTAAAATGGAAAGTTTAACACCTGATGGTGGACTTGGCAGTGATATTGTATTTGATGAAAGCAATGTGCCTGTGGAAGGGGAAAATACTGATGATAATGAAACAGAAACTCCGGGCGATAATGCCACAGAAACACCAGAAACACCAGAAACTCCAAGTGAAATTCAGGTAGAAAGTATTACCTTTGATGTTACTGAGTTCAGCCCAGTTAATTTAAATGAAACATTGCAGATTAATGCAGCAGTTTACCCAGAAACAGCAGTTAATAAAACTCTTACATGGAAAAGTTCTAATACAAGTGTTGCAACAGTAAATAAAAACGGGCTTGTAACAGTTCATAAAAATGGTTCTGCTGTAATTAGTGCACAATCAACAAACGGCATAAAAGCAGAAATGAAGATTGTTCCAGTTACTGTTATTGATGATTTTAAACTTGATGTAGACAGTAAAAACTTTATTTTAAATGTAGATACTCAAATGAAGCTTACATATACAGTATATCCTTCTATATTAAATGGTGAAAACCATAATGCTGTATATACATCTGATAATGAGATGATTGCAGTTGTTGATAATAATGGTAATATAACAGCATTATCAGAAGGCGAAACTTTTATTACAATATCAATAGGTAATACACAAAGGCAGTGTTTTGTAAAAGTTCTTCCAGAAGATGCAGCATCTGTTCCAGTTACAGATGTAGTTCTTGCAGAAACAGAGGGAAGATATACTCCAACTTTTGGGTCATTTAAATTAGAGGCACAAGTTCTGCCGGCAGAAGCAATGGATAGAAGGCTTACTTATGTATCATCAGATAATAATGTAGCTACTGTTAATGCAGCAGGTATGGTAACTATTAAAGGGTTGGGCGAAGCTGTTATAACTGTTACATCATTTAATAATCCAGAAGCAAAGGCAGAATATAAAGTAATTGTAGAAACACTACCTACAAAAGTAGTGTTTGAAAGGTTTGATTATGGTATAGCTGTTGGCACAACATCTAATGTAATACCAATATATGAAGGCAACCCGTCAAATACTAATACTACTTTTAAAATATTAGATAACCATAGTGTTGCAAGTGTTAATGAAAAAACAGGAGCAGTAACAGGCTTATCTTCTGGCACAGCATTATTAGAAGCAACAACAGAAAATGGTAAAAAAGCAACAACTGTAATTACTGTATATACTCCAATAGTAAAAGGTGATGTAAGCTCATTAGAAGGCACTTATCAGATTATAGATTTTAATCAGGCTAATAAATACCTTAAAGTAGGAACAAATGATTATGGTGGTGTTGAAAGAATGATTGGTGAAATGACTATTGAAGTAAATGGTAATAATGTGAGAATAAAAAGTAAAATCCAAATGGACAGCTCATTTATGAATGGTAATAATATTATTCCAGATGTAGGTGGTGCAAAAGAAATGGCAGCACAAGGTCAGTTCCAGTATACTGAATATACCGAGGCTGCTTATAATGCTGACGGCTTTGGCTCAGCTGGTAAAACAAGTGCAAAAGTTACCCATGATAGTGATATGCTTAAACTTTATCAGCAGTGGGAAGAAGGAATGTTCGGCATTACAGCAACTGTTCAGGTTAATACTTGGATTAAGAAAAAATCAGACACTGTAAAAGACCTGAAAAAAGATTATTTCCATTGGAGTAAAAACGGTGAAAACTATGATACAAAGGCAAATGCTGTTGCTCACCACCCAAATATTAAAGCTCCAGAACAGGAACCATATTACACTTATGGTTTAATAACAAAATAGTTTTAGATAAAAATGCGGGTGTAAAACCCGCATTTTATATATATTCAGGCATGACTGGGAAAATCACATTCTCTGGAAAATCAATCTGTTTTGTAATATCTCTTAAATTCTGCTTATACTGCAAGAGTGCTGTATAGTATTCATTACTTTCTTTAATTAAACCAAGAGCTGTTTGCTCCTGATATTTCATAAGTATAATATCGGCTTCATTAAGCATTATGTTCCTTTTAGCACGAATATATTCTTCCTTATTATTGTCTATAATATTATGCTCTTGTGGAGTATGTAAACTAATATCTATATTATTTTCACTAATATATTTTTTGACTGTTTCATATTCCAGCCTGTATTCATCATTATCAGGTATGTGATAGGGCATATTGTTTTTAATAATAATATATGAACCATCTTCCTTTTGTTCTATTTTGCTAATTTCATTAATAAATGTATCAAAATCAATCATTATTCATCTCTCTCTATGCTATTTTTGTAAGTATGTGTATAAAATCAAACTGGTTATTAGTATCAAGTT
>CAMEZN010000061.1 GCA_945947845.1 uncultured Mucispirillum sp.
AAAATAATAATTTTATTAGGGCTGTAATTTTCAGCAATATATTTTACAAACTGTTTACCAAAAGTCCCTGTTCCACCAGTAATTAAAATATTTTTTCCATTAAACATATCTGCATCTCCAAAATCAACCTTGTTTTACTGAAATAACATGTTTATTGCTGCATATTTTTTCAGAAAGCATATCTGACTGCTGTTTATTTGTAACCATCACAACAAACACCATAATTTTTTATATTCATTTCATAAATATTTAAGCCCATATCTTTTATAATAGTAGATATTTCAACAAATACACCGGGCATATCTTCAAGTATAGCTTTATATTTAACTGGCATACTTATTTTATTAGAAATATCCCATTCTACATCAACTATTCTGTCTTTATTTTCTTCAAGTTTTGCAATATTAGGGCAATCTGCTTTATGCACAATTATTCCCCGTCCAGTAGATACATAACCTTTAACAGCATCTCCGGGCAGTGGTGAGCAGCATTTTGCAGTTTTAATCATCATATTGTCAACACCGCTTATTTTAAACGGTTCTGACTTTTTCCCAGATGCTTGTTTTATTTCTATTTCTTCTTCTTTTACATCTGGTAAAAAAATATGTAGCAATTTTCTTGCCGAAATCTGCCCAAATCCTACATGAGTAATTAATTCTTCAAGAGTATGTAAAGAAAATTTATCAAGAGCTTTTTTAAGATTTTGTTCATCTGCAATTATTTCATCAAAATCAAGTCCTGCATGTTTAAATTCTTTATTTAACAGCTCTCTTCCTGTTAAGATTGCTCTTTCTGCATCTTTTTTCCGTAAAAAAGCACTAATTCGTGAATGAGCTCTATTAGTTTTGACAATATTCAGCCAGTCTTTCCTAGGTTCTTGTGTCTGCGATGTTAAAATCTCCACTTTATCACCGCTGTTTAATTTTGCTTTTAATGGTGCTATCCTGCCGTTGATTTTTGCTCCGACACAAGTATGACCTACCTGAGAGTGAATAGCATAGGCAAAGTCAATAGGGGTAGAATCAACAGGCAGTTCTACCACATGGCCGTGTGGGGTAAATACAAATATCTGCTCTCTGAATACATCTTCTTTAATAGCATTTACAAACTCTGTTGGTGGTTTATCCTTATTATCTTCATCTAAGGCTCTTCTAAGCCAAACAAACTGTTTATCTTCTTTTGGATTAAATATACGGCCTTCTTTATATGCCCAGTGAGCTGCAACCCCTTCTTCTGCTATTTTGTGCATCTCTTTTGTGCGGATTTGGAATTCAACCATCATACCGCCGGGACCCATAACAGTAGTATGGATAGACTGATACATATTTGCTTTTGGGTTTGCGATATAGTCCTTTATTCTATGTGGGATTGGTGTCCATAATGAATGGATAATGCCAAGTGCTGAGTAACAGTCTGATTTTGTGTTAACTATAACACGAAGTGCAAGCAGGTCAAAGATATCTTCAAAAGAAGTTCCTTTTTTTATCATTTTAGAGTATATACTGTAAAAATGTTTTGGTCTGCCGGAAATTTCTCCCTCTATATTTGCTTTTTGCAGGGCTAGGGAAATGATTTCTTTTACTTCACTTAAATATTCTTCCCGCTCACCTCTTTTCATTTTAACTTTCTGATGTATTTCATAATACATTTCAGGGTTCAGCACTCTAAATGCTCTATCTTCCAGTTCCCATTTTATCCATGCTATCCCAAGCCTGTCTGCAAGTGGAGCATAAATATCCATAGTTTCTCTGGCAATACGTTTCTGCTTATCTTCTCTTAGACTTTCAATTGTCCGCATATTATGGAGTCTGTCTGCAAGTTTTATAATAATAACTCTTATATCATCGCTCATAGATATAAGCATTTTTCTAAAAGATTCTGCTTGTTTTTCTTCTTTTGACTGGAACGGTATTTTACTGATTTTAGATACTGCATCAACTAAAAAAGCAACAGGCTTTCCAAACATTTCTTCTATTACTTCATAGGTAGTGTCAGTATCTTCAATAGTGTCATGCAAAAGCCCTGCTATAATACAGTCAATATCCATTTTCATTTCAGCAAGAATGTAGGCAACATTTAATGGGTGAGAAAGATATGCTTCCCCACTCTGCCTTATCTGCCCCCTGTGCTGCTGGGCTGCATAAACATAAGCAATATTAAGTTTATCTATCTGGGCTTCAGGATTGTTGCTTAAAACTTTATCCTGAATATCCATAAGTCTAATTGTTTTTTGAATACTCATAAGCAAATACCATAAAAAATAATAAGTATTATAAAATGGAATGATAGAAGTATCAAGTGATTTTAAAAAATTAATCAGCTTTTTTTATATCTTTTAAGTTAAGCTGAATAGTTTTTGTATTTTTCCATGTGTTATGAACAAGTGAAAAAAGTATATCAAACTTTTCATTTTCTGCCATTAGTGTTTTATATTCTTTCATATTGAAACCTATGGCATCAAAGATAAGCCCGTTTTTTTCAAAAAAACATTTTAAATGGTTGAAATCTTTGCCAACAAATGATTCTACTTGATATTTAAAAACATTCCGCATAAAAAATACCGGTTCTTTATTACCCTGACCATAAGGTTCTAATTTTTCAAGCCACTGCATTATTTCGTTAGTAATATCTTTTGAATCTATTTCTGCATCTATTTGTATTTCTGGTATAAAATCATCTTCTTTTAAAGATGTTTTTACTACTTCATTAAATCTGTTTCTAAATTCTTCTAAGTTTTTCTTTTCAAGCTTCACACCAGCTGCATATTTATGACCGCCAAAAGATATAAGTATATCTGATAAGCTGCTTAATCCATCATATAAATGAAAACCGGGGATACTTCTTGCTGAGCCTTTATACACTCCATTATCTTCTGTCAGTATAACTGTTGGTTTAAAATATTTATCAACAACCCTTGATGCAACAATCCCAATAACACCAGGGTGCCAGCTTTCAGAAGCAATCACAAGCCCTGCCATATTTTCTGCATAGCGGTTTTTTTCTATTAAGTCATAAGTCTGCTGTAAAATATCTCTTTCAATCATCTGCCTGTATTTATTTTCATTATCCAGCTCTAATGCAAGCTGTTTAGCTTCATTTCTATTTTGTGTAACAAGCAGTTTTAAACTTTTATCAGAGCTTGCCATTCTACCCATAGCATTAATACGAGGTGCCAGCTGAAAACCAATATTTGATGTTTTCATTTTTTTTGTTACAGCAAGACTTTCCACTGTTTTTTTAAGCTCATCTATCCCTATGCGGACATTTTCGCCGCTCATAAGCTCTAAACCATGGCGGACAAATATTCTATTTTCATCAACAAGAGGCATAACATCAGCTATTGTACCGAGAGTAACAATATCTAAAAGATTGCGGATATTAGGCACTTCTTTTTTAAAAAAATCATATTTTTTTAATACAAACCGCAAAGCCATAACAGTTTTAAAAGCGACCCCTACACCTGCTAATGTTTTATTAGGGTAAGTATCATCTTCTCTCATAGGGTTCACAATAGCATAAGCTGCAACAGGCAGTTCTTTTGAGGGCTGGTGATGGTCTGTAATAATTATATCCATACCAAGCATAGATGCTTCAAGCACTTCGTCAATTGCACTAATTCCGCAGTCTACTGTAATAATAAGATTTGTATTCCTAGCTGCAATTTCCTTTACAGCATCTTTATTAAGTCCATAACCTTCTTCTAATCTGTTTGGAATATAATATGAAACATTTGCACCACACTGCATTAAAAATATATACATTAATGCTGTTGCAGTAACTCCATCTACATCATAATCACCATAAATACATATACTTTCATGGTTTATAACAGCCTGTGCAATTCGTTCTGCTGCTTTTTCCATATCACTTATTTCAAAAGGGTTTCTTAAAGCTTTTAATGAGCCGTTAAAAAAATTATCAATATCATCAGGTGATGATATACCTTTTTTAAGCATTAATTCTGCAACAGGTTTTGGCATATTATGCCTGTATGCTGTTTCTTCTATCAAATTTTTATCAACAGGATTATATATCCATTTGTATTTTATACTTTTAAAATTATTATTCATATTTTACAATATATCATTTTTATAAAAATATACAGTATATTTTTATTGATTTATCAATATTTTTCCAAAATTGCATATATTTTATTTATTTCATTTCATTATTTCATAAATATTGTTCTATTGTCAACCATAATTATAAAAGCAGTTGACAATAATATTTATATGTGTATTATTAGATAAATGGTGCAAAAATGAAATTAAAGGAAAAAATAATAGGTCTTTTAAACGCAAAACAATCAGAATTTATTTCCGGGCAGTATTTAGCAGAAGTTTTTAATGTAAGCCGCAATGCTGTCTGGAAGGCCGTTAATGCTCTTAGAAAAGATGGATATAATATATATGCTGTCCAGAATAAAGGGTATGTTTTAGACGGCGGCGGTATATTTACTGGTGAAATAATAAAATCATACCTAAACTCACCTGTAAAAATAGAGTATATATCTAATGTAACTTCCACAAATGACATAATTATGGAATACGGCAGGCAGGGAAAAAAAGAGCTTATAGCTGTTGTTGCAGACAGTCAAAGCAATGGCAGAGGAAGAAAAGGCAGAGTTTTTTATTCCCCTGATAATGCAGGCACATATTTTTCTATACTTTTAAGACCAAATGTTCACTTATCAGAAAGCCTTTATATTACTACTGCGGCATCTGCTGCTGTTACAGAAGCTGTCAAACAACTTTATAATTTAGAAACACAGATAAAGTGGGTAAATGATATATATTATAACAATAAAAAAATATGCGGCATCTTAACAGAAGCCCATATAGATATGGAAAGCGGCATAATAGATTATGCTGCTCTTGGCATAGGAATTAATGTTTTTGAGCCAGAAAATAGTTTTCATAAAGATATTAAAAATATAGCAGGTGCTGCTTTTTGCCGCAGCATGTTTGATAATAAAATAAGATGTGAAATTACTGCAAAGGTAATTGATATATTTTATGAATATTATAAAAACCTTTCTGATATGAAATTTCTTGATGTGTATAAAACTCGTTCATTGTTAACTGGTAAAAATATTACGGTAGAAAAAAATGGTGTTATGCAAAAAGCATTTGTAAAAGGAATAGATAATAAATGCAGGCTTACTGTGATGTTTGAAAATGGAGTAGAAGAAAATCTTAATTCTTGTGAGGTAAATTTAAGTTTATGAAAGAAAACAATGCTAAATATGCAGCTTATACTGGTCTATTTACCACATTAATTATACTTGGTGCATTTATTAAAATACCAGTTCCAGTTATACCATTTACACTGCAATTTTTGTTTGTATCACTGGCAGGGCTTTTATTAGGTGCAAAATACGGCGGATTAAGTGTGCTGATATATGCTGCTCTTGGGCTTGCAGGGCTTCCAGTTTTTACAGCAGGTGGTGGTATAACTTATGTATTCTTCCCTACTTTTGGTTATATTATAGGCTTTATTTTAGCAGCTTTTTTTACAGGGATTATTTCATCAAAAATACAGGCAAATACAAAAAACTATTTTTTTGCTTCATTTTCCGGGTTAATAATTTTGCATATTATAGGTATTCCTTACTACTACATGATATCTCATTATGTATTACAAAACACATTAACATTTAAAGAGATTTTTCTTTTTTGTTTTGTTTATACTGTGCCAGGTGATTTTCTATTATGCTTATTATCTGCCCGTATTGCTCTAAAATTAAAACCTTTTATAAATAAGGAAAATTAAAATGGTTAGTAATATAAAAGAAAAAATTTTATCTGGTAAGAAAATATCTTATAATGAAGCATTATCTTTAATAGATATGCCACTTAATATGCTTTTAAAAGCAGCTGATGAAATAAGAGAGCATTTTTGCAGCAATATTTTTGATGTATGTTCTATTATTAATGCAAAAAGCGGCAAATGCAGTGAAAATTGTAAATTTTGTGCACAATCTGCACACTATAAAACAAATATTAAAGAATACCCGCTGCTTGATAAAGATAAAATTGTGGAAAATGCTCTTTATATGGCAGAAAAAGGTGTGCTTAGGTTTTCTATTGTAACATCAGGAAAAGCTTTAACAGATAAAGATGTGGAAATATTAGCTGAAACTATAAAAGAAATAAAATCAAAATCAGATATTTCAATATGTGCATCTCTTGGGCTGCTTTCAGACAGTAACTTTCAAAAATTAAAAGATGCCGGTCTTGAAAGAGTGCATAATAATCTTGAAACTTCAAAAAACTTTTTTCCAAATGTATGCACTACTCATAGTTTTGATGACAAGATAAAGGCATTAAAGGCAGCCTTAAAATCTAATCTTTCTGTATGCAGTGGTGGTATTATTGGGCTTGGAGAAACTATGCAGGATAGAATTGATTTAGCTTTTTCTCTTGCAGAGCTTGGCATTAAATCTGTGCCTGTAAATATTCTTTCACCGATTAAAGGCACACCTTTTGAGAATAACAAACCTTTACAGGAAGAAGAAATACTGCAAACAATAGCAATATTCCGCTTTATACTGCCAGATGCTTTTATTCGTCTTGCAGGTGGCAGAGCAAATTTATCTGATAAAGGCAGCAGAGCATTTTTATCTGGTGCTAATGCTGTAATAACTGGTGATATGCTTACAACAAGCGGTATATCTGTTGATACAGATATGCAGATAATAAAAAATGCAGGTTATATTGTGGAGCTGATAAATTGAGCAAATCTATATTTATTACAGGAACAGGCACTGACATAGGTAAAACTTATGTTTCAGCATTGATTATGAAAAAAATGATTAGTGAAAATATGAATGCCTGTTATTTTAAGCCGGTATTAAGTGGAGCAGAAAACCGCGGTGGTCAAATATATGCTGGTGATATTGAGTATGTGAAGGAAGTAAGTGGATTAAATGAAGATACTTTTAATATGGGTTCATTTATTTATGAATATCCAGCTTCGCCACATCTTTCTGCAAAGCTTGAAAACAAGCCTTTTAATATGGAAAAAGTAATAAATGACTATAATAAATTATCAGAAAAATATGAATATATTTTAATAGAGGGTGCAGGCGGTATTTTCTGCCCTTTTACTGATGATTTTGAACCAGTTTATACAAAAGAGATTATTAAGTCCCTTAATACATCATGTATTTTAGTATCAAATACAACACTAGGTGCAATTAATAATGTTATGCTTTCTATCTACTATATGAGAGATAAACAGATAGATATTAAAGGAATAATTTTCAACGGCTACAAAGACAGCCTTATAGAGCAGGAAAATATTAAGTTTATTATTAAACATTCAAGGCTTAAACTTCTTTCTGTTGTGAACTATAAAGATAATAGTATAAACATAGATTTAAAAAATATTTTTGGTGAATAAGATGGAAAAAAATATATCACTTGAAGAAAAAGATTTACAATATATATGGCACCCATGCTCTCAAATGAAAGATTATGAAAGCCTTGCACCAATGATTATAGAAAAAGGCAAAGGCATTTATCTTTACGATATATACGGCAAAGAATATATTGATATAATAAGTTCTTGGTGGTGCAACCTTTTAGGGCACTGTAATGATAAAATAAGCGGTGCAGTAAAAGAACAGCTTGATAAATTAGAACATGTTATATTTGCAAATTTTTCCCATACTGGTGCTATAAATTTAAGTGAGAAACTTGTTAAAATTGCCCCTAAGGGTTTAAATAAATGTAATTTTTCAGATAACGGCTCAGCTGCTGTTGAAAGTGCATTAAAAATGAGTTTCCAGTATCAATACCAAAGCGGCCACCCTGAAAAAAGAAGGTTTATGTGTTTAAGTGAAGGCTACCATGGTGAAACTATTGGTGCACTTTCTGTTGGTGCTCTTGATTTATATGCAAAAATTTATGAACCTATTTTAATTGATTCAATAAGGATTACTGCTCCGGATTGTTACAGATGCCCTTTTAATAAACACAGGGATTCATGCAGCACAGAATGTTTTATATATGCAGAAGCAGCCTTTGAAAAATACGGCAGAGAAACTTGTGCAATTATATTAGAGCCGCTTTTACAAGGCAGTGCAGGAATGAGAATTTATCCAAAAGAGTATCTTGTAAAATTGAGAAATATCTGCAATAAATACGGAGTAATTTTAATTGCAGATGAAATAGCAACAGGCTTTGGCAGAACAGGCAGAATGTTTGCCTTTGACCATGCTGGTGTCAGCCCTGATATTATGTGTATATCAAAAGGTTTAACAGGCGGATATATGCCAATGTCTATCACTATGACAACAGATGAAATTTATTATGCTTTTTATGATGACTATAATAAGGGAAAAGCATTTATGCACTCACACACATACAGCGGAAATCCACTAGGCTGTGCTGCTGCAAATGCCGGTCTTGATATTTTAGATCAGGATAATATAATAGAAAAAGC
>CAMEZN010000062.1 GCA_945947845.1 uncultured Mucispirillum sp.
ATTGTAATAATTATCTGCTTTATATAAAAACTCTACATCATCAGTTAATGTAACAAACCCATGACCAAATCCTCTTGGAATTAAAAGCTGCCGTTTATTATCTGCTGATAATTCAACTGCAACCCATTTTTTATATGTAGGCGAACCTTTCCGTAAATCAACTGCCACATCTAATACAGCACCTTTTGAGCAGCGGACAAGTTTTGCCTGTGCAAAATCACCTTTTTGAAAATGTATCCCTCTTAATGTGCCTTTGACAGCAGAAAATGAGTGATTATCCTGCACAAAATTATAATCAAGCCCATGTTCTTTCATAGTTTTTTCGGAGTAGCTTTCCATAAACCAGCCTCTATTATCTCCAAAAACTTTTGGTTCAAGTATATAAACCCCATCTATTGCTGTTTTAATTACATTCATTTTATTACCTATCCTAAATATGAACCATCTGCTACTAATTTTAAAAATTCGCCATACGGACTTTTCCCATATTTTTTAGCAGATGATAATAATTCTTCTTTACTAATCCAGCCTTGGCGGTATGCAATCTCTTCAATAGCTGCAACTTGGATACCCTGCCGTTTTTCTATAACTCTGATAAATTCTCCTGCATAAGCAAGGGCTTCTATTGTGCCAGTATCAAGCCAAGCATAACCTCTGCCAAGAGTAACTACATTTAAAGAACCATCTTTTAAATACATATTATTTAAATCAGTAATTTCCAGTTCACCTCTTGCTGATGGTTTTACCTGTCTTGCAAACTCACATACTCTATTATCATAAAAATAAAGACCTGTAACACAATAATTAGATTTAGGTTTTTTTGGCTTTTCTTCAATAGATATTGCTTTACCATTTGCATCAAACTCTACGATACCAAACCTTTCTGGGTCATCAACATAATACCCAAATATTGTAGCACCATTAGTCTGCCCAGCTGCCCGCTGTAAATGCCTTGATAAGCCGTTACCATAAAAAATATTATCACCTAATATCATAGCACAGGCATCGCCATCAATAAACTTTTCGCCTATAATAAAAGCCTGAGCAAGCCCGTCTGGACTAGGCTGAACTTCATATGATAACTGAATACCATAAGATGAGCCATCACCTAAAAGGTCTTTAAATTTTGGCAAATCATGTGGAGTAGAGATAATAAGAATATCCCTAATACCTGCAAGCATTAAAGTAGATAATGGATAAAAAATCATTGGTTTATCATATACTGGCAGCAGCTGTTTAGATAGTGTTAAAGTAAGTGGATAAAGTCTTGTGCCTGAACCGCCAGCTAATATAATCCCTTTCATATTATTCTCCAACTAACTGTAATCTAAGTATTATAATATATATACTTATTGAATGTCAAGGAAATAAAATATAGAAATAAGGTAAACTTATATAGTATTACAAACAAAAATTTAAAAGATATTTTTATTTATTTTCTATGATATTTTATATAATTTTTTTAAATTTCATTTATATTTATCAATATATTTTTATACAGCCTTTATCTATTTTAAAACATCAACTTATAAAATCAGATTTTTTTGTGTGTAAAATATGTATATTAAGACTTTTTTTGTATGATTATATTATAATTTTATTTACTATACATTAATTCAACATATTTTAATTAATATGTATATTATATAATTAATGAGGATATTATGTATAAAAAAATAATAATAATTTTATCAAGTTTTGTATTATCAGCTTGTAATTTTCCTATTAATGATAGTGGTTCAGACTCTAATGGAGCAGAACGGATTCCAGCAACTCTTTTACAGCCGGCACATAAAACAGTAATACTTCAAGACAGTAATAATTATACTGATAATGTATCTATTACATATCCCTATGCAGAAAATGCACAGATTACAGTTTCATCTAACAACCCTAATGTATTGATAAATGGTAAAAATGCTGTAACACTTTTCTTTGACCAGTCTAATTTTAATACACCACAGGAAATACATTTTTCTACATCGTTAAAATCAGTTACAAATGTATGTTTAGGTGAAGAATTTAAAATTTTATACACTATAAATAATGGCAGTAATATTTCTACACAGGAAGAAGCAGGTTATATTATTGATAAAAACCACAGCACAAATTTTTATCTTAATCCAAACGGTAATGCACCACTTTCAGTAACAGCAAATATTATTACAAATGAGCCTACAACCCTTGAATATACAATATTAAATAAAACTTCTAGTGATATATCTGTTAAGAAAAAATTAAATACTCTTGCAAATGAGCATGATATAGTTATATATGGTCTTTATGAAAACCATTTAAACTATATAGAAGTTACAGGAAGAAAGGAAGACGGCTCACTGTGTTTTAGCCAGAAAGTGCCTGTAAAAACAGAGAAAATTGATATTCCAGAAAAAAATCCTGATGGGACAATCGGGTTTGTTTCAAAAATTAAGCCAGAAAAGATTGATAATTCATGGATTTTATTGCAACTTAGCAGAAATACAAGATATAAAGTTATGCTTGATTTAGACGGTAATATAAGATGGCTTTTAAAAACACTTGATGATGCACTTCCAATTAAGTTTATAAAAGATGAAACTTCAAATGGTAATGATATGGTAGAAGTTTCACCATTTTATGATACTGCAATAAATTATTATGATATGGCTGGAAGGCTGCTTGAAGATAAAAGCATTACTGGGCTTTATAATGCTCACCATGACTCTGTAAGACTGCCTGATGATAAAACTGTGCTTATTTTAGCAAACCAAAGTGGCAGGACAACAACAGTTGATGATATTGTTGCAGAATATGATAAAGTATCTAAAACTGTTACAAATAACTATGACTTATCTAAACTCCTTCCAATAGACAGGAGAGTAAATATAAAACAGTTTATTACAGACCACCCAAAAGATTACCTGCATACAAACTCTATTGACTACGATAATGCAGATAGTGGTGTAATAATTTCAGCAAGACACCAAGGGGTATTTAAGTTTGACAGGACTTTCACTAATGTTAAATGGATTATAGCTCCCCATGAAGGCTGGAATGGTAAAAATATTGACGGTATAACAGTTGATTTAAATGACAAACTTCTTACTCCAATTAATATGAATGGTGAAAAAATAACAGATGAGCAGGTACTAAAAGGTTTCAAAGCTGATGCAGCAAGCGGGTTTGACTGGCCATGGGCACAGCATAATGCAAAAATATTATCAAAAGACGGTGATATATTAACACTTATTGTTTATGATAATGGAGATAACAGACAGCGATATGGCGAATATCCAATAGGCACATTTAATCCAAAAGGATACAGCCGTGCTGTTATATATGAAATAGATGAAAAAAATATGACTATAAAGCAAATATGGCAGGCAGGAAAAGAGCTTGGGACAAATGGATATTCTCAAATAATGGGTAATGCAGAAAAACTTTCTAATAATAATGTTTATATTCATTCTGCCTTTGTTATAGAATCAGACGGCATAAAACCGCATACTTCTATTTTTGAATTTGATTATAATGATATGACAACCCCTGTATATCAAATGATACTTCCAGAAAGAGATTATTCATACAGGTCATATAAAATAAAACCTTTTGATGAAATAAAATAATAAGATAAACATTAAACCCCGCTTTTTAGCGGGGTTTAATCAACTCATTTTTATATCTTTTCTATACTCTTCTTCTAAATTAATATCTTGAAAGGTCTGCATATTATTCATAATATCACAAGCATTTTGTATAATCTGCATAGCAATTGGACAGCCGCTGCCTTCTCCAAGCCGCATATGAAGATTAAGCATAGGCTCTAATCCTAATGCCTGCACTGCTTTTAAATATGCTGGTTCTTCTGATAAGTGAGAAGTAAACATAAAATCTGCTGTTTTATTATTAATATTATAAGCTGCCAGCGCTGCTGCTGCTGAAATCAGCCCGTCTATAACCACAGGTATCCTGTAATAAGCAGCTCCTATATATAAACCTGTCATTGCAGCAATATCAAGACCGCCTACACAGGAAAGCACTTCAAAAGGCTCTTTATGAAATAAGTCATAATCCATTAGAGCATGCCTTATAACATTCCGCTTTGTTTCAAGCTGTTCATCTTTAAGCCCTGCCCCTCTGCCTATAAGCTGCTTATCACTGCTTTTTATGAAAGCCATAATACATGCAGCAGCTGTTGTAGTGTTTGCCATACCTATTTCGCCGCTTCCAATAATATTATATCCATTATCATAAGCATATTTTGCATACTCTATTCCAGTTTTTACTGCCTTTATTACAATATCATAAGGCACAGCTTTTTCTTTCATAAAGTTATTGGTGCCGTTAATCATAAGGTTTCTGTTATCTATTTTATGATGATTTACTCCGCCTTTTATACCCATATCAATCAGCTTTAATTCTGTATTACAGCTTTTTGTAATAGTATTAATACCAGTTCCCACATTATCAGCATAGCTTAAAATCAAAGTTTTAGTAAAATGTTGTGGCGAAGCAGCAACCCCTTCTTCATAAATGCCGTTATCTGCTCCAAAAAGAAACAGTATTCTTTTATCTGCCATATTATTAATTTTACCAGTAATTCCAGCAAGTTTTATACTTATTTTTTCAAGTGTTCCTAAACTGCCCTTTGGTTTTAAAAGGTTATCCTGTCTGATTTGTGCTTTTTCTAAAACATCATGATTAGCACCTTTTATTTCACTTATAATTTTTTCAAGTTCTTTCATAAATCACCTAGGAAATGCCTGATAAAGCATTGCATTAATAATAGCTGCTGCCACATTTGAGCCGCCCTTTCTTCCTAATGCTATAATACTTGGAATATTATGCTTTAAGATTAACTCTTTACTTTCCACAACATTAACAAACCCAACAGGGCAGGCAATAATTAAAACAGGGTCTAGCTCTCCTTTATTTATAAGTTCATCTATTTTTATAAGTGCAGTAGGTGCATTACCAACTGCAAAAATAACAGGTTTATCAAGTTTTGCTGCCTTTTCAACTGCGCATTGTGCTCTTGTTATGCCTTTTTCTTTGGCAGCAAGTGCCACATCTTCATCGGCTATAAAGCAGTATGCACTGCTTGCCCCTTTGCTCAAAGACGGCTTATTGATACCAGCAAGTGCCATAGTAGTATCTGTTACAATAACACAGCCATTTTTTAAAGCTTCAATACCTTTTTCTACCGGTTTGTTTTTAAAAACAAGGTTTTCTTTATAATCAAAATCTGCACTTGTGTGGATAACTCGTTTTAAAACTAACAGTTCTTTTTCATCTAAATCTACACTGCCAAGTTCTGATGATATTATTTCAAAGCTTCTTTTTTCTATATCCATAGGTTTTAAAATTTCCTGCATATATCACCTTACATTTCTATGCCTTTTCTTGCATTTATCCCTTTATCCATAGGGTGTTTTATTTTTTTCATTTCAGTAATATAATCAGCAATCTCCATTAATTCGTCGCTTGGGTTTCTGCCTGTTAATACTACTTCTAAATTTTTTGGTTTATTATTTAAAAATTCCATAACCATATCTTTATCAATATGCCCGCCCACATAAGCTCCTACAAGCTCATCACATACAAGCAATGTTTTATTGCCATCAC
The DNA here is from genome assembly GCA_945947845.1 of uncultured Mucispirillum sp. GTDB lineage: Bacteria > Chrysiogenota > Deferribacteres > Deferribacterales > Mucispirillaceae > Mucispirillum. The sequence continues at coordinate 5,605 of CAMEZN010000062.1, forward strand.
CTTCAACAAGGGCAGTTACTTCTTTAAAAAGTTTATTCTGCTCACTTTTTAGAAGTTTTAGTTCTTCTTCATTCATTTCCCAAGTAAATCCTTTTGGTTTAGTTATTCTGTATACTTTTATGCCAAGTTTTTCAAAGCTTGCAAGCTCACCGCTTGGTGATGTTTTTAAAAACTGAGAAAATATTACTTTAAAGCCGCTGCCAAAACTTCTAACAGCAAGCCCAACAGCAGCAGTAGTTTTGCCTTTATTTTCTCCACAGTATATATGTATCAAACCTTTTTCTTTTGCCATAGTTACACTCCTTTTTCTAGTATTTCATATATTTTATCCATATTCAAGTTTCTTAAAAGCATCTCTGCAAGTTTATCATACTCCTGATTTTTAAGTTCCTTTATATCTTTTTCTTCTGTTATTTTATCTATTCCTTTTTCCTGCTTTAACTTATCTATAATTCTTTTGACTACATCGCCAGAATCAAAAACTCCATGAATATATGTGCCTAATATGTTATTTTCTGCAAGTCCGTCATACTTAATATTTCCTTTGCTGTCTTTTATTTCTGCAATAAAGCAGCTATCTGCATATGTTTTGCCCATATGTATCTCATAACCAGAAAACTCTGCACCATTTAAAAATGAGAAATAGCCAGTAATATTATTAAAACTTCCATCTATAACTGTCCTGACTTTTTCATTTTCAAAAACAGTTTCTGCTTTTATAAGGTTTAAGCCATTAACACTGCCGCCAGATTCCATATTATCTGGGTCTTTTATTATACTTGTAAGCATCTGATATCCGCCACATACCCCAATGATACCTTTTCCAGTTTCTGCATACTGCATAATCCTTGTAATAAGTCCAGATGAGCGGATATATCTCATATCATCAATAGTATTTTTAGTGCCCGGAATAATCAGTAAATCAGGCTGACCAAAATCAGATACATTTTCTATATACCTGACTTTTACATCATCATAATATTCAAATACTGTAAAATCAGTAAAATTTGATATTCTTGGAAGTTTTATTACAGCTATATCTATTAAACCTTTCTCTTTATTTTTTAAAACAGAAGCCAGACTATCTTCTTCATCAATATTAAACTGTTCGTATGGCAGCACACCAAGAACATCTATACCAGTTAACTTTTCTATTTTATCAAGCCCCGGCTCTAATATAGATTTATCTCCCCTGAACTTATTAATAATAAAGCCTTTAAAATATTTTTTATATTCTTTTAAAAGTTCCACTGTTCCATAAAGTGCTGCAAATACACCACCTCTGTCAATATCCCCAGCTAAAAGCACAGGTGCACCAGCAATCTCTGCCATACCCATATTGACAAAATCCTTATGATTTAAGTTGATTTCAGCAGGGCTTCCCGCCCCCTCTATCACTATAATGTCATATTCTTTATTTAAACTTTCATAGCTTTCTTTAACATATTTAATAAATTTATGCTTTTCTGCAAAATATTCAGCAGCAGTCATATTGCAATATACTTCACCATTTATTATAATCTGGCTTGTTTTATTTCCAGTTGGTTTTAATAATACAGGGTTAAACCGAACATCAATATTCTGATAAGCACATTCTGCCTGCACAGCTTGTGCCCTGCCTATTTCAAGCCCGTCTTTTGTAATATATGAATTAAGAGCCATATTTTGTGATTTAAATGGAGCAGTTTTATAACCAGCATTAGCAAATATTCTACATAATCCTGCACTTATAAGACTTTTTCCTACATTTGATGATGTGCCCTGAACCATTATACATTTAGCCATTTATTATTTCCTTTAATGCTTTTATAAGTTTTTCATTATCATCATGTTTTTTTACTGCTGCCCTATAATAACCTTTTGAAAGTCCACTGTAATTTGAGCAGTCTCTTATTAATATATTATATTTTTCAAGCCTTTCTTTTAAATCAAATATTTCTGAATAGAAAAATATATAGTTTGCTTTTGAGCCATATATAATAAACCCAAAAGATTTAAAATTATTTATAAGATACTCTTTTTCTTCTGCTACGTATTTTAATGATAAATTAATGAAAGAGTTGTCCCTTAAAGCAGCTATTCCGCACATATTAGCAGGCATAGAAACACGCCATTCTGGGAGCGTATTATCTATCATATCAATGATTCTTTCATCTGATACTGCATAACCAAGCCTAAGCCCTGCAAATGAAAAAGTTTTCGTAAATGCTTTTATAATAATTAGATTATCATATTTTTTTATTAATGGAACAGCAGTTTCCCCATTCTCTGCTAAATCAATAAAACATTCATCAAGCACTAATATACAATTTTCTTTCATGCATTTTACTGCTGCTTTCTCTATAAATGATATATCCACCAAATTTCCTGCCGGGTTATCTGGGTTTGTAAGAAAAACCATATCTTTTCCAGCTATGTATTCAAAAAAATCATTCTGCAACAGAAAATTAGTCTCTTTTTTTAATATATATTCATATATATTACAATCAATCAGTGATTTTTTATATTCGCTGAAAGCAGGTGCAGTAATAAGTGCATTTTTTGGTCTAAATATAACGGGAAGATACCTAATAAGCTCACCTGCTCCATTTGATACACATATATTTTCAACAGCAGTATTTTCTTTTTCTGCTATTTTTTTTCTTAACTCTTTATAATTATGGGGCGGGTATGCAAAGCTGTATTTATAAGCTTCTACATAAGCATTAGTTACTTCAAGCGGTGCATTAAGTGGATTTAAACTGCTGGAAAAATCTATGGGATATCTGCCGTATTTTTCATAATAGCTGTATATATCACC
>CAMEZN010000063.1 GCA_945947845.1 uncultured Mucispirillum sp.
AAACTTTAAAGCTTCATCTGGTAAAAAAGTATTTTTCCTTTCATTATATATTGTATTTATTAGCTCTTGGGAATAAATACAGTAATTTCTTTCATATTCTGATACATCATCTAGATTCACTCGATTTTTAAATACAACTTTTGATATTAAAGGCAGATTTATATTATAATATGACATCATAGAAGCTACTACTCTGCTGTATTTTACAAGCTGAAAAACAGGATTATCTATTGTATATGTTTTCGTATCATTAAATCCATGCCACTTATCCTGCATTGATACATATTTACTAAAACTTTTATGATTTTTTGCTTCTAAGATAAAAACAGCATAAGGTGTTATAAGCAGATGGTCAATATTGAAAATATTACTTATTTCTGGAAGCAAGTAACCAGCTTCTATATATTCATTATTATCACTGTTAAAACAATTATTCATTGATAATTTTAATGACCATTGATGAGGAGCTTTAAAATCAAACCTTACCTGCCAATAAAGAAAAAAACTATTACAGTTTTTTATGATGGTATCATTAATATCTAATTCAAAATTAGTCCCAGAATGATAATTATATTCTTGAAAATCATTTATATTTACTTTTTTTGCTGCAAAATAATCAAGCCAGTTTTTATATTCTTGCAATATTACCATAAGCTCCCTGCCTTTTGCATCATATTATTTAATGTTAAATATATAAGATATTCACAAACTAATCAATAAAAAAGCTTAATGCAAATATTTATATTTATTAAAACAATATTAACCTTAATATATAAAAAAGAACTTGTAATAATAATAGAAAATATTTTATATGGAAAAGTATTTGAATAAAGCAGTAATCCTTTATTTCCACTTGAAATTTCTTTATAAATATTGCATAGTAATAGCATATTTATATGAAATGAGGCGGCTTTATGTTTGGTTTAAGTATGTGGGAAATTGCGATTATTGCACTTGTTATTTTATTTTTTGTTGGTCCTAAACGACTGCCTGATGTTGCTAAATCTATTGGCAAAGGCTATGGCGAGTTTAAAAGAACATTTAATGAAATGAAGCAGACAGTTAATGTTGATGATAATAATCTTAGAACTACAAATAAAACAAGCACATCAAGTGATGATAAAATAAAATCATATGCAGACCAGTATAGAAGCCAGTGGGAAGATAAATTTCTATCAAACCCTGATGATAATCCTAAACCTACAAAACTAGAAGCAGCCGCATTAGAAAATAATACTAAGAAAACAGAAGAAAACAAAGGTTGATATAGTGTCAAACAATGTAAATATTAATAAAAAATCTAAACAGGTGCAGACAGAGTATCCACTTGTTGAGCATTTAGAAGAAATAACAAAACGGTTGAAATATGTTGTTTTAGTTGTTGTTGTGCTTTTTATTGCAGGCTATTCCCAAGGGGAAAAACTGGTGCATATTATACAATCCCCTATCCTTGCTGCTTTGCCAGATAATGCCACAATGACTATGATAGATGTTACTGAAATGTTTTTTGTAGAAGTCAAAGTTTCTTTTATTGCAGCTCTTATGGTGGCTACTCCATTTATTTTATATCAGTTGTGGCTGTTTATTGCTCCCGGGCTTTATATGCATGAAAGAAAATATATTTATGGATTTGTTCTTTTTGCATCTATTCTTTTTCTGCTTGGTGCATCATTTGCTTATTTTGTAGTATTTCCATTTGGTTTTAAATTCTTTTTAAGCTTTGCTGCAAACCCTGAATATAATGTATCTGCCACTCTTTCTATGGCAAGCTATGTTTCATTTGTAATTCATTTGGTGCTTGCTTTTGGTATTGTTTTTGAACTGCCTGCAATCATATTTCTGCTTGCAAAAGTAGGTATTATTAATGATGAAATGCTTATAAAATATAGACGATATGCAATTGTAATAATATTTATTCTAGCAGCAGTTTTAACTCCACCAGATGTTGTTTCTCAGCTTGCAATGGCATTACCTTTACTGCTCCTTTATCAGCTTAGTATTTTTATTGCAAGAGTATTTGGAAGAGAACCTGAAAATATAAAAGAAGTTGCAATTTATGAATAAAGAAACAGTAGATAAATTTGGAAGAAGGCTTAAATATTTACGAATATCAGTTACAGACAGATGTAATTTTCGCTGTAAATATTGTATGCCAAATAATAACTTTGAAATGATGGAATGTGCAGATATACTGCGATATGAAGATATTCTTTTTGCCAGTGAAGTATTTGCATCACTTGGAGTAAATAGAATAAGGATTACAGGCGGCGAACCACTTGTTAGAAAAGGGTTATGTCAGTTTTTAGACAGGCTTACTAAAATAGAGAATATTCAAGAAGTAATGCTTACAACAAACGGTGCTCTTTTAGAAAAATATGCAGATGAATTATATCAAGCAGGAGTGAAAAGACTTAATATAAGCCTTGATTCTCTCATACCTGAAAAAAATAAATATATTACAGGTGTAGATAAAACCCATGAAGTGCTTGCAGGAATAAAAAAAGCTGCTGAAACAGGTTTTGCTCCTATTAAAGTAAACTCTGTAATTATTAGAAATTTTAATGATGATGAAATAGTCAAATTTGCAGAGCTTTCTGCTAAATATAATATAATATGCAGATTTATTGAGTTTATGCCTATTGGTAATTCAGAAAATTGGAATGAAAGCAATATTGTATATGGTGATGAGATTATTCAGCGGCTTGCTGAGTTTGAACCAAAAGAAATGCCAAGGGATATTAATTCAGGTCCTGCTGTGAATTATAAGCTGAATAATGGCGGTATAGTTGGTATTATCACCCCTATTTCTAAGCATTTTTGTGCAGAATGTGATAAGCTGCGGCTTACTGCTGATGGTAAGATAAGACCATGTCTTTTATCAGATAATGAAATAAATATTAAAGAAACTTTACAAACTAGAAATAAAGATTTACTTATAAAACAGATTATGCAGTCATTAAATATTAAGCATAACGAGCATGATATTAATATCGGGGAACAAAATCATGATTTTAAACGGACAATGTCTAAGATTGGCGGATAAACCTATTAAAACAGTTAAAATTGATTTAAAGGACATTGTTAATGCAGTAGAAAATAGTCCTTTAATGTCTGAAAGCCTTTCAAACTTAATCAAAGAAAGCAGCAGTATATTATTTATTGCAAGCCCTGATATGAGTGTAGAAATATATGATTATATAAAAAATTTATGCAGCGGTAAAAAATTTTCAGTTATTTCTGATAATATACCAATGCAGTATATGCAGTATCAGACAATTTTTAACCAAAGTTTTGTAGATGACTATGTATTTTTTGGAGCATGTGCAGGCAGAGCTCCAATGCTTGTTAATAAAAATATTTATGATTATGATTTAGTAATTATTGCAAGCAGTGTTATTATGAATTCATTTGCTGGTTTTTTAGGAAGTGTTACAACACTTTTTAATGCAGTTACTGCCCCAAAAACTGCTGCTGCTGTTGTAAAATATGCTTTGCAGGACAGCCTTTATAATGTGCAGAAGCTTTCAAGTGGCTTAACTATCCGCAACCCTGTATATGAAAGTATTAGAGAAGGGCTTATTACAGCAGGTAAAGCTATACATTCCTTTTCAATCAATATACCTGTAAATTATAAAAACATAGATAACATACATAGCGATGTTTTTGCAGGAGATACTTTTATAAGCCAGATTGAAGCACAAAATATTCTTCTAAACCAGCAAAAAGCACAAACAATGCCTTATCTTTATGACGGGCTTGAATACACTATGCAGTGCTATAATAATATTGTTTATTTTATTACACTTGTTGAAGATGCCTGCAAAAAAATAACAAAAGGCGGGAGGCTGCTGATAAATATTGATGATATGCAGTCTTTTGGCAATAAAATCTTTCAGGAAATATTTTACCATAATACACTATCTGATATTGCAGATAATGTTAATGAAAATAATTATATGGAATCATTTTATGCCTTTATACTAAAATATTATACCTTAAATTATCATATTGCACTACCAGCAAATGAAAAACTTAATGCAGCTTTTATCCAAGCTGGACTTAATCCATTAAGTAGTAATGATTTATGTAAATTTTTAGAAAGCTGTTCCAATAAAGGTGTTATATAAATGAATAATAAAACCGTTTTAATAGTAGATGATGATAAAGAAATATGCGAACTGCTTAATATGTTTTTGACCCTTGAAAAATATAATGTAGTATCAGCAAATACTGGTATGGAAGGGCTTGAAAAATTCAGAAGTGATAAATTTGATGTTATATTGTTAGATATCTCTCTGCCAGATATTAACGGTCAACAGCTTTGCAAACTTATAAGACAGGAAAGCGATATACCTATTATCATGGTTTCTGCAAATGACAGTGTTTCAGATAAAGTAATATGTCTGGAATATGGAGCAGATGACTATATTTCAAAACCATTTGAAAATATGGAGCTTATAGCTAGAATTAAGGCTGTTTTAAGACGGTCTGATAAACATACAGAAATACATGAAGGCAGCGAAAATGGAATAATTAATTTCCAAGGTATGAAAATTGATTATTCTAAAAGACATGTTACTACAAATGATAATATACCAGTAAACTTAACACCAAAAGAATTTGAACTGCTTGTATATTTTGCACGCCATGCTGGTGAAACATTAAATAGAGATACAATAATAGAAGACCTGTGGGGTAAAAATACTTTATACAGGTGGAGCAGAAGTTTAGATGTGCATATACAAAACCTTAGGCAGAAAATAGAAAAAAATCCTAAAAATCCTTCTATTATACAAACAGTTTCTGGTATCGGGTATAAAATAGCAAAGTAAAATATTAAGGGTATGTATGAATAAATTATTAATAGTTATTGTGTTTATTGTTTTTTGTCCAATTTATGTTTTTGCCGTATCAAATACAGATATATACAGTCAGCAGAATATTTCAGGCACTTTCATAGAAAGCGGATATGCTGATACTCTTTTGCAAAAAAATGGACGAAATACTTTAATAGATATTACTGCAAGAAATATTATTAACTATATTCTTGATAATACTGACCCTAATACTGCAAAAATATTGAGTATAAATATGCCTGCCGATATTCAACTATGTGATGATGAGTATAATTTCAACATAGAAGGCGGTATGAATATTGATTTAGCTGATGAAATACTGCATTCATGCAGAGAAACTCTTTATACTAGAAATTTAGCATATATTATCAAAGCAACAGCAAAAGTAAGTAAAGGTTCATACAAAATTCTACTTGAAAATATTTTTAAAGAACATACAAACGAATTTTTAAGTATGAAAAAATTTAATATAGATGAATTTATTAATAAAATGGCAGTCTATAACCTGCTTTCTTTTGACGGCAAACCCTTTTATGACAGTGTAACTGATATTAAGGTGGAAGATATAAAATGCGAAAATAATCATACAAGACTTAATGTAATAGATGAAAATACAAAAAAACCTGTATCAGAATTTAATATTAATGGCAGAGACTTTTATATTGCTGCATGTCTTAATAAAAACACAAATAGTTATTTTAAATATATTATGCTGTTTGTAAAAAATAATGATGTTTATACACTTTATGAAAGACTGCCTGTTTTTTTAAACTATTATTCATCATTTAACCAAGGATATGATAAAAATCAGATTATTATAAATCATCATAATACAAGGCTTTCCATAAGTGATGAGTTAGATGACCACACATCACTTGTATATAACTACATGCTTTTTAGAAAAGGAACTTATCTCCTTAACTTTGCAATAAAACATGATAACAGCTCAGAATATATATTTAAAGATAACTCAGAAGATAAATATATCATTACTCCTTTAAATATATCATTAAAATTATATAAAGATATGGTTGAAAAATACTGTAAAGATAATAATGATGTATGCAAAGATATGCAGATAGAAAAAATGCTCCCTATATCATCTAGCCCGCATTAAGCAATATAAAAATCAAGGCTGCATTATAATTATTATTTACTATCAAAAAATTATTCCTTTTTATCCTTTGGAATAAATAAGTAATCACCAATAATTAAATTATTTTCTTTATCAATTTTAACTGGAAGGCTTTCTTGTAAACTTTTCAGATATTTAGTTTCGTTATCCATATCTTCTTTTTGCCCCATCATCATAGTTGAGCCAAAATTACCAAAAGATATACTGCCATTTTTTATTGTATAAGAACCAATATACCTGTTAACTCCACTAGAACCAAATACAGAGCCGTTATCAAACCCTATAGTTATTTTTGGATTATCTGCAAGTTTATATTCTTTTTTATTAATAAGTTCTTCCACACTGCCAGCCTTACAGCCATATATAAAAAAAGATAAAAATACTGTAAACAAAATTAATTTTTTCATTTCACAATCACATAAATAAGCCTGCTTAAATAAGCAGGCTTATTCATCTCTATATTAAGCTTCCTGAGTACCTTTTGGACGAACAGTTAATACTGGACATGGTGCTTTGCGAACAACCAGTTCAGCAGTAGAACCAAATAATACATGTTCTAAACCTGTTCTTCCATGAGTTCCTATAATAATCATATCAAAGTTGCCGTTTTCTGCCTCTTTGATAATTTCACTATATGGGTTACCCCTTAATATTTTTGTAGTAAATTCAACATCTTTTAATTCTGGTGCATTAGCAACAAATTCATCAAACTGTTTTCTTGCACCGTCTTCAAAATCTGGTGATAAATTCTGCATAGGCATGCCCATTTGTGGTATGTAAAATGCAACAATATTGCCTTCATCAAAAAGTATATGCACTATTTCCAACTCTGCTCCTAAGATTTTTTTCATCTCCACAGCATAAGCCAAAGCATAATGTGATGCCTCTGAAAAGTCAGTAGGAAAAAGTATTTTTTTAACAGGATTCATATAAACCTCCTAATATTTTTACTAATTTATTACTGCACATTCTATTAGTTTTTTAACTTCACCTTTCTTATATTCCTTAGGCAAAATTTCTAAAAAACCAAATTCATAAGTAAGTAATATATCATCAGCAGTAATATTTGATGATAAAAGCACAACAGGCATATTAGTATGGATAAAACCAATATTATTAAGCATATCCACCATAAACAATTCTTTCATACTTAAATCTGCAACTACTGCATAATAATCGCTGTTATTTAACACTTCAATAGATAAAAGCGGGTTTGTTACTCTTTGCAAAACATACTTATTAGCATCAAATTCAAAATGAAGTTTTGCAAATACATCATCATCATTTGTAATAACAAGTATTTTTTTAGTTTCCATTAAAGTAACACCCCCTTTGTTAATCTTTGGATATTATCTTCTAACTGCCCCATAAGTATATTATAAGGTATATTTAAAAATTGTGCAACAAATTCACCAGTATATGATACATTTGCAGGCATATTTTTCTTACCACGAACAGGAACAGGGGCAAGATATGGACTGTCTGTTTCTATTAAAAGTTTTTCTTTTGGAGTATTAAGTAGTGCCTGCCTTAAATTTTCTGCACTTTTAAATGTAACATTACCTGCATAACTTATATAAAAATCTTTATCTTTTACCCAGTCAAGAACATTCATATTTCCATCAAAGCAGTGAAATATACCTTTTAAATTACTATGTTTTTCCATTACTTCATCTAGTATTTTAATAGTTTCTTCTGCTGCATTTCTGCTGTGTATTACAAGCATCTTATTAAGAATACCCGCAATATCTGCCATATCTTTAAATAAAATATTCTGATATTTTTCTTCCGGGTTTTCTTCATAATAAAAATCCAGCCCTGTTTCACCTACTGCCACAACTTTTTTATTAGATGCAAGTTTTAAAAAACGTTCGTAATCGTTATCTCTATTGTATTTATCTGCATATTCTGGGTGCATACCAACAGAAGCATATATATTATCATATTTTTCTGCAACTGCGGCTGCTTTTATACTATCATCATAATCTATGCCAATAGTAATTATTCGCTTTACATTTTTATCATCTGCAAGACTTATAAATTCATCAACACTTCTGCCATACTCATCATCATGTATGTGAGCATGGGTATCTGTCCAAAAATTAGTTTCCATATTATTTTATTCTTGTTCCAGCAGGCACACTGTCTGGAAGAATCATAACATTATGCCTTTCACCATCAAATGCAGCTAAAACCATACCCTGAGATTCTATACCCATTAATTTTGCTGGCTTTAAGTTTGCTACTACTGCAATAGTTTTGCCTTTTAAATCATCAGGGTTATAACTTTTTGCAATCCCAGCAACAATAGTTCTGCCGCCATCTCCAACATCTACTTTTAATTTAAGCAATTTTTCACTTTTTTTCACATTTTCAGCTT
>CAMEZN010000064.1 GCA_945947845.1 uncultured Mucispirillum sp.
GTTTTAATAAGTAATAAAGCTATATTTTTTGGAGTATAAGTTATTATGGATTTAGAAAAAATACTTATTCTTGATTTTGGCGGTCAGTATAGTAAACTGATAGCCAGAAGAACTAGGGAATGTGGTGTATTCAGCGAAATATTAAGCTATTCAACTACCCCTGAGCGTATTCGGGAAAAAGGGTATAAAGCTATTATTCTTTCAGGTGGTCCTGCAAGTGTATATGAAGCTAACGGCCCGCAGTGTGATAAGGCGGTATTTGATATGGGACTGCCAGTGCTTGGTATATGCTATGGTGCTCAGCTTATGGCAAACCTGCTTGGTGGATATGTAGAAAGCAGTGGTTCCCCAGAATACGGTTCAACTATGGTGCATGTTGATAAAAAAGCAGTTCTTTTTCAATCCCCTAATGTAGAAGAAATTACAGCTACTTGGATGAGCCATACAGATTATATTAAAACTGTTCCAGAAGGGTTTAATATTACAGCCAAAACTGATAACTGCCCTGTGGCTGCTATGGAAAATAATAGTAAGAAACTTTATGCAGTGCAGTTTCACCCAGAAGTTACAAACTCTATTCGCGGTATGGATATAATTAAAACATTCCTTTTTGATATATGCGGATTTAAAGGCAACTGGCAAATGTCATCATTTATTGAAGATGCTGTTGCTAAAATTAAAGAAAAGGCAGGAAATGGCAAAGCACTATGTGCATTAAGCGGTGGAGTAGATTCTTCTGTTGCTGCCCTGTTAGTTCAAAAAGCTATTGGTGATAGATTAACATGTGTATTTGTTGACCATGGTCTTTTAAGAAAAAACGAAGGAGATGAAGTAGAAGCAGTTTTTTCTAAATTTGGCTTAAATCTTATAAGGGTTAATGCTGGGGAAAGATTTTTGGCAAAACTTAAAGATGTAGAAGACCCTGAACAAAAACGGAAAATCATAGGTAATGAATTTATCGCAGTCTTTGAAGAAGAAGCAAAAAAACTTGGCTCTGTTGACTATCTTGTGCAGGGCACAATATATCCAGATGTTATAGAAAGTGGTGCGGGAAGCTCTGCAATGATTAAAAGCCACCATAATGTAGGCGGGCTGCCAGAAACAATGGATTTTAAAGGGCTTATTGAGCCATTAAGAGAGCTCTTTAAAGATGAAGTCCGCAAAGTAGGGCTTGATTTAGGACTTCCAGAAAATCTTGTTATGAGACAGCCGTTTCCTGGTCCCGGGCTTGGTGTCAGGATTATAGGCAAAATTACTGCTGAAAAAGTAGCTATTCTGCAAGATGCTGATGCAATTTTTAGAGAAGAAATAGCAGCAGCAGGGCTTGATAGAGAAATCAGCCAGTATTTTGCAGCACTTACAGATATGCGGTCTGTTGGTGTTATGGGTGATTATAGAACATATTATTATACTGTTGGGCTTCGTGCAGTAATTACATCAGACTTTATGACTGCTGAATGGGCACGGATACCACATGAAGTGCTTGCAAAAACTTCTAATAGAATCGTAAATGAAGTCCGCGGCATTAATAGGGTAGTCTATGATATTACTACTAAACCACCAGCAACTGTTGAGTGGTTATAATATAAAATTTGAATATTATAATACATATATAATCATGGAGCAGGATTTTTCCTGCTCCTGTTTTGCATACAGGCATTTGTATAAGTTAAATTTTAAGATATAAGATAATTTTATAATCATTATGTTATATCTTATAATTTATAATATTTTTAGCAGTATATCCAATATTATATAAGCAGCACCAGAATTTTAATAATACTGGTATTTTACAGTATAAAGCTGTAAACACTTTTGAGGATAATATGGAAAATAAAAAATCAAAATCTAATGCTAAAAGTTCATACAGAGCTCTTATTTTTATTGCTGTATTTATAATTATTACAGGTATAATATTTCTTTTCAGCCGTATAACATATAAAGAAAAATTAGATATAAGAATAAATACTGTTGGTATCAATACTCTTGAACTGCTCTATACTAAAACTACATATCTTGCACAGCTTTATTCTTATTCATTAAAAACTGCTGCTATTGAATTAAATAATTATATAGCAGATAATGGCTCAAAACAGGATTATTTTAACTGGCTTAATCAGTATTATGAACATATAAAAAATACATTATATTTACAGGATATTAATGTATATTTTGCAAATGATGATATACTGATTGATAGAAAATACGGCGATATTTTGATGATTGATAATAAATATGATTATAAAAGCCAAGAATGGTATGTAATGGCTTTAAAAAACCCGGGAGTGCCTATATTTTCAACAGTGTATACAGATATGTATACGAAACAGCTTGTTGCAACAGCTTCCATCAGCCTGCCTGATAATAAAGGAGTGCTTGGAATAGATTTACAGATTAATACTCTTGGGACAAATAAATTTTTTAATCAAAAAACTCTTGATACTAAAATCAATTTTTTAATGGATAATAAAGGCGAGATTATCGCTTATTACAGTAAAGATGGTAGTAAAAATAATATAAATAATTTACCAATTATTACCCAAATCAAAGAAAAAATAATAAACTCTAAGGAAGCAGATGGTTCATTTAAAATAAAAAATCCTGACGGGAATAAATATTCTATTTTTTTCAAACAGTATTACGAGACAAAATATTATTCTGTTGCTGTTATTGATGATAAAGAAATGTATACTTCTATTGAAGATGAATCATATAAATATATTATTATTTTTCTGCTTTTAGCTTTTGTGATTATTGTTGCCTTTCTTGATGGATATTACTTAAAAAAACGGGCAGATGATTCTGATAATGTTGTAGATATGCTTGGAAATATATACTACTGTATATACAGAGTAAATCTTGAAACAAATACATATAATATTATTAGAAATTCTGGCAGTAAAAGCTGCAATATGAATTCATCAGGCAATTATAATGATTTTTTTAATAAATATATTTTGGAACTTGATGAAGCATCAAAAGAAGAATTTATTAATTCGCTTTCTATGGATAATTTAAAAGAAATATCAAAAAACAACAGCTTTAATATGGATAAATATTTCCATGAAAACAATCAGAATACAAATGAATGGATAAATATACGGATTATTAGGAATAAAACCATTTCTAAAAAATATATACTTCTTTGTTTTAAACAATGTGGTAATGAAAGAGAGCAGGAACTTGCTCATATTGAACTGCTTGAAGAAGCTGTGGAAGCTTTAAAGGAAAGTGCAGCTGCAAAAAGACTGCTATATTCAAGTGTATCTCACGATATGCGGACACCTTTAAATTGTATTATAGGTATAACAGAGCTTATGACTGCAAGCATTAATGATAAAGATAAAACACTTGACTATATAGAAAAAATAAAAATATCAGGTGCTCAACTTTTAACACTTATTAGTAATTTTCTTGAAATGGCACAGGCTGAAAGTAAAGCTCTTGATTCTAATATTATAGAATTTAACCTTGAAAATAAAGTAAAAGAAATTTGCAGCCTGTTTTCTACAATTGCAGAAAAAGAAAATAAGAATTTTACATTAGATTATAATGTGATACATAATGACATCAAAGGTGATGCCAATAAACTAATGCACATATTAAGTAATATATTATCAAATTCATTTAAATATACAAAACAAAATGGACTTATTAAATTATCTGTTACAGAAATACAAGTTCCGGGGATTTCAAGATATCAATTTACTATAACAGATAACGGTATAGGAATGAGTGAAGAATTTTTGAAAAAAGTATTTGTGCCATTTAACAGAGAAAGCCGTGCAGATACAAAAAATATTACAGGTGCAGGGCTTGGGCTTTCTATTGTTAATAGTCAGGTCAAACATATGAGCGGCACAATTGATATTAAAAGCCAGTATGAAAAAGGAACTACTGTAACTATTATTCTTCCATTTAAAAGCCAAGTTACAAACATAAAAACAGAAGAAGACAAGATAGAAAATATAGAAAGTCTTACCGGTATTAATGTATTAATTGCAGAAGATAATATAGTAAATATGCAAATTATCACTGAACTTTTAAAATTAAAAAATATTAATGTTACCCAGTCATTTAATGGATTAGAAGCTTTAAACAAATTTAAGGATTCAGAAGAAGGTTATTTTGATTTACTTATACTAGATATCCAAATGCCAGTAATGAATGGGCTTGATACAGCAAAAAATATTAGACAAATGGATAGAAAAGATGCTAAATTAATACCAATTATAGCATTAAGTGCAAATGTGTTTGATGAAGATGTGGCAGCTTCTCTTGAAGCAGGTATGAATGCCCACATGGCAAAACCAGTAGATTTGCCAGCTCTTTATAAAACTTTTATAAAACTTTTAAATAAAAATAATAGTTAAGGTATTCAATGGATAAAAGAAAAGTTGCAATAATAGCAGGCTATGGCTCGCTGCCATTAATCGGTGCAAAATATATCAAAGAAAAAGGTGATGAACTTTTAATAATAGCATTAAAAGAAAGCTGCACCTTAAACGAAGAACTAAAAAAGCTTGCAGACCATTACTATGAATTTAGTGTAGGGCTTGCAGGTAAAATAATGAAAACACTAAAAAAACACAAAATCACTCATGCACTGCTTTCTGGAAAAGTAGAAATAAAACTTTTGCACAGCACAAGGTTTGATTTAAAAGCACTGCTTATTCTTGCAAAAATTTCTTTAAGAAGCACTGACTCTATAAACCTTGCAATCATTAAAGAACTTAAAAAAATTAATATAGATATGCTTTCTCAAAAAGAAGTTTATTCTTCCATTATCCCAAAAAGTATGAATTTCACTGACAAGTCATTCACATCAGACGGATTAAAAGAAATAATCAAAGAAGGTTTTTTATTTGCAAAACATATTGGAGCATTAGATTTAGGACAGTCCATAGTCATTAGCAAAGATGGCATACTATCAGTAGAAAGTGCAGAAGGAACAGATATTACTTTTGCAAGGGGTTCAAAGCTTGGTAAAGGTAATGCTATATGTATTAAAACAGGGAAAGCTTACCAAGATGAACGATTTGATTTACCTACTGTTGGGCTTGATACACTAAAAAATATAGCAGAAAATGGTGGTCTCGGGCTTATTATGGAAAGCGGAGAAACAATTGTTGTAGATATGGATAAGTGTATAAATTATGCAAAAGAGAACAATTTAATATTTGCTGCTGTAAGTCAAGATGAATTATAACCTATTCTTCTATTTTCATATACCACCTGCCCTCAAAAAGCTTTAAAGGAATAACTGCATATTTTTCACCTAACTTAACATCAGCAGTATAAGTAGTATCATCTATCTTTTCAAGACTCACAAGCTCCATATCCTTATCACCCAATATTATTTTAAAGCTTCCATACAAATATTCTTCTGAACTTAAATTATCAGGGGTAACATTATCTTTATTTAAAGCATAAGCCATTAGGCTGAATAAATCATAATTCTCAATATTTGCTACCATATTACTTGAAACCGCATATCGCTCTTCTGGCAGCACCATATTCCAAAAAGACATAAAATCGCCATTATTATAATACTTAATTATTTCATTAACTGCATATTCTGGGGAATTTTTGTTAAAACAGCCTGAAAGCATAAGAATCTGTAAAAATAAAATGAAAAATAAAAATATTTTTTTATACATATTTATACCCTGTGTTATTATATAATTTTAAGCCGTAAAAATTACAACATAAAAATAATTTTTATGCATATTTTATACAAATAATAACTTTAATTTTTCTTTACATTATGGTATAGTAAATAAGGCTGATGTATATATTTTATATAAGCTGGGGAATAAATATGCCATTTGTTAAAATTAAAAAAAATACTAATCATTTTGACAGAAGTGTTATATTTACATTAATCTTTCTTTTTTTATCGTTAATAGTATTTGTATACAGCCTTATCTCTTCCAGCAATAAAGTCATGGAAAACCTTAACGAGCTTGGCAATCTAAGATTAAATGTTTTTTCTTCCCATATATCTCAGCGTATTGATACCTATAAAATGGCAATGGAAATGGGTGCAGAGCAATTAGAGCTGCTTATAGCAACAGGTGCAAGCGATGAAGAAATCTCTGCATGGCTAAAAGAGTTTGTCAAATATATAGAAAGGGCAACTCATATAGGCAGATTGAAAGCATATGCTGTTGGAAATGAAGAATATTCTGGCAGATTTTCCGGCAGTTTCTCTTATAATATAGATAATATCCCTGCTGAATATTTTTATAACAGCATATGGTATAAAAATGCAATCAAACATCAATCATACCCTATTTTCAGCCCTGTATATAAAGATATTTTTGATAAGCAGGACGTTATAACTATCTCTATTAGTGTTGCTAATGGTAAAGGTGTGTTAGCCCTTGATTTATATTTAAATAATATTGAAGCAAGCTGGCTGCCTAGAACAAATATTTTTGATGATAATGCTTATATTCTTCTTGATGGAAAGGGCGAACATATTGCTGGAATAAATATGCCGAAGCTTCAAAACTGCACTCAGGAAGAAATGTATAAAAAAATCCATGATGTAATAATAAATGAAAAATCAAGCATAGGAAAAGCAAAGCTTAATATTGATAATAATGAAAAATTTCATCTATTCTTCAAAAAAAACAGATATTCTGGCTATACATCAGTTGTATTAATTGATAATAATAAAATATATGCCACATCGCCTATATGGCATTTAAGATATTTAATCATACTTATGATTTTGGCTATTGCAGGTATAGTAATATATACAGAAGAAAATTATCTAAATAAAAAAATAGATGATTCTAACAGTGTAATAGATATGCTTGGCAACTCTTACTATGCAATATACAGAGTCAATATAATAACAGAAGAATATGTTATCCTAAGGGGTTCAAGCTTTATATGCTCCACAATAAACCATGAAGGAAAATACAGTGAACTTTATTCAATCTTACTATCATCACTAGATGAAGGTTCAATAGATGAATTTCGCAATAGTTTCTCTATTGAAAACATTAAAAATATGGCAAAAAATAACCAGCTTGATTATTCAGTAGATTTAAGAAGAATGCTTGAAGATGGCTATAAATGGGTAAATCTTAGGTTTATTATGGATAAAACTATATCAGAAGAATATGTGCTTTTATGTTTTAGAGAATGCGAAGAAGAAAGAAAACGAGAACTTGCCCATATAGGACTTTTAGAAGATGCTGTTAGTGCATTAAAAGAAAGTGCAGAATCAAAACGAATATTATATTCCAGTGTATCCCATGATATGCGGACTCCACTTAACGGTATTATAGGTATTGCTGAACTTATGGGACATCATCTGAATGACCCTGAAAAAATCTCTGATTATCTAGAAAAAATAAAACTTTCTGGCTCTCAGCTTATAACATTAATAGATAATTTTCTTGAAATGGCAAAATCAGAAAGTAAAACAATGGAAGCAAATAATGAAACATTTTCCATAAGCCAGCAAATAGGTGAAATTATTAATATTTTTACACTTATTGCACAAAGAGATAATAAAAATTTCAGTGCATCTATAAATATAAAAAATGATAAAGTGCAGGGTGATTTAAATAAACTTATGCACATTTTAAATAACATCTTATCAAATGCTTTTAAGTATACAAAAGAAAACGGCACAATAACAATGACCATTACAGAAAAACATCTTTCTTCTGATAATCTTTGGTATCAGTTTGTCATATCTGATAATGGGATTGGTATGAGTCAGGACTTTTTAAACCAAATATATACTCCTTTTGCACGAGAAAAACGAAGCGAAACAAAAGGTATTACTGGCACTGGGCTTGGACTTTCTATTGTGCAAAATCAAGTGCATAGAATGGAAGGTGAAATAAATATTGAAAGCCAGTATGAAAAAGGAACTACTGTAACTATTACACTACCTTTTGAAAAATCAGCAGAAGAAATTAATGATAAAAAAGAAAATGATGACATATATCAACAGATTGATTTATCTGGTGCTACTGTGCTTGCAGTTGAAGATAATGTAGTTAATATGCAGATATTAGTAGAACTTTTATCACTTAAAAAAATTAATGTGCTTCAAGCTTGGAATGGTGAAGAAGCCGTTGATATTTATAAGCAGTCTCAGCCTTTCAGCATTGATGCAATACTTATGGATATACAAATGCCTGTAATGGACGGGCTTGATGCTGCAAAATTAATCAGAAAATCAGGCAGAGAAGATGCTTTATCTATTCCTATTATTGCACTTAGTGCCAATATATTTGAAGAAGATATTGCAGAATCCAGTGCTGCTGGAATGGATGCACACCTTGCAAAACCAGTAAACCTTAATATGCTTTAT
>CAMEZN010000065.1 GCA_945947845.1 uncultured Mucispirillum sp.
AATTTGGATAAAGAAATAAAAAGCCGAGTTTTATATTATGCGTCATGCATGGCTTATATCTTCCATATTTTATATAAAACTAATTATAGAACAATAATTAAAGAAAATAATAAGTTAATATCTTTTTTAGCGGCAAATGTATATGGTAAAAGTAACTATTTTAAATACTTATATTTATTTTTATGTTTTATATCTATATTTATTATGCTTTTTTATAAAGATGGCAGAAGTATATTAAACTATCAGCTTGCTTATAATAAACTGCTTGATGAAATGAAAAATGAAAATAATTCTAACTATGATGCAGAATTAGTGCTTTTTATTACAAACCCTTTATATCAGGGTAAAGGTTATGGCAAGGCTCTTTTAAACAATTTTCACAATTATATGCAAAGTAAAAAGAAATATAATATATACCTGTTTACAGATGATTACTGCGATTATAAAATGTATGAAAAAGCAGGCTGTATTAAAATTAATGAAAAGTCAGGTGAGTTTTATTTTTTAGCAGGTGAAAAGTTTAGACAGGAGCTTTACATGTATGCTTATAAAATTAATTGATAAATTAAAAGAAATATGTTATTCATTTTCTTAATATTTTAATCAGGAGTGCAAATGGATATTACATTTTCAAAAATGAGCGGTAATGGCAACGATTTTATTATAATAGATAATAGAGATGGTAAATATACATCATTATACAATAAAAAGTTTATAGAAAAGGTTTGTGCAAGGGGTTTATCTGTTGGTGCAGACGGTTTAATTTTTATTGAAAATTCAGATAATGCAGATTTTAAATGGCAGTTTTTTAATTCTGACGGTTCTGTTGCTGAAATGTGCGGTAATGGTGCAAGATGTGCTGCAAGATATGCTTTTCTTGAAAAAATTGCAGGCAGAAATATGGCATTTGAAACTCTTGCAGGCATTATTAAAGCAGAAATTATGGAAAATGATGAAGTAAAAACTATGCTTACACCACCCCATAGTTTAGAGCTTGATAAAAAAGTAGCAGCATGTAATAAAGAATATGATATTCATTCAGTAAATACTGGTGTTCCCCATGCAGTTATTATTTGTGATAATGTGGCAGAAACAGATGTATTTTCATTAGGAAGAGATATAAGATATAATAAAGATTTTGCAGTAAATGGCACAAATGTGAATTTTATTGAAGTAACTGGTGAAAATTCATTAAAAATAAGAACTTATGAAAGAGGGGTAGAGGGTGAAACATTAGCATGCGGAACAGGCTGTGCTGCTTCTGCAATCATTGCAATGAAAAAAGGGCTTGTTAAAGGACCTGTTCGCCTTTTAACTGCTGGTGGTAAAACTTTAACAGTATATTATGATGATAATACTGTGTATCTTCAAGGGGAAGGTCGCAGGGTATATATAGGAAATTTACAGGAAGAAGCATATAATTATTAAGCGGAGGATATTATGTTTCAAGGCAGTATAGTTGCACTTATAACACCATTTAAAAATAATGAAGTTGATGAAAAAGCATTAAGAGAGCTTGTAGAATTTCATATTGCAGAAGGAACTGATGCAATTGTTCCATGCGGCACAACTGGCGAATCAGCTACACTTTCCCATGAAGAACATTGCAGAGTAATAGAGATAGTTATAGAACAGGCAAAAAAAAGAATACCTGTAATTGCAGGGGCTGGTTCAAACAGCACAAAAGAAGCTGTTTTTCTGACAGAACATGCAAGAAAATCTGGTGCAGATGCTGTGCTTTCTATAACCCCATATTATAATAAGCCTACACAAGTTGGATTATATCAGCATTTTAAAACTATTGCTGAACAAGTAGATATTCCTATTGTTTTGTATAATGTTCCAAGCAGAACTGGTGTTAATATGCAGCCAGATACAGTTATCCGCTTATCTAAGGAAAAAAATATCATAGGTATAAAAGAAGCCAGTGGTTCTCTTGACCAAGCAGGTGCTATTTTGCAGCATACTGATGATAGTTTTGATGTAATATCTGGTGAAGATTCTCTTACATTTCCTATGATGGCAATGGGTGCAAAAGGAGTAATTTCTGTTGTTGCAAATGTTGCACCTAAAAAAATGTCTCAAATGTGCCATGCTGTATTAAATAATGATATGCTTCTTGGTAGAAAACTTCATTATGAACTTTTAGATTTATGCAAAGGTGTCTTTTTTGAAACAAACCCTATACCTGCAAAAAAAGCAGCTTATATGATGGGGCTTATAGAGAATGAAATAAGACTTCCGCTTGTGGAAATGACAAAAGAAAATACTCAAAAATTAAAATCCATTATGGAAAAACTTAATATTAAAATAGTTAGAGATTAATAAGGAGTGATATAAATGGCTGTAAAAATATGTATTATAGGTGCAGCAGGCAGAATGGGTAAAAATATTGCAGAAGCAGTATATAATAATGAAAATGCTGAGGCAGCAGGTGCTGTTGATAGAAAAGGCAGTGAAGCTTTGGGACAGAATCTATATGAAGTAGCAGGCTGTGGTAAAGGCGGTCCTGTTATTAGCGATGATATATTAGAAAGTGCAAAAAATGCAGATGTTATAATTGATTTTACAGGTGCAGAGCCAACATATAATAATCTGCCTTTATATGAAAAAGCTGGTAAACCGGTAGTTATTGGCAGCACTGGTTTTTCTGATGAGCAGAAAAAAGCAGTAGAAAAATTATCAGAAAAAGTGCCTGTTGTGCTTGCACCAAATATGAGCCTTGGTGTAAATGTAGCATTAGAATTAATTAGAGAAGCTGCAAAACTTTTGAAAGGTTATGATATAGAGCTTGTGGAAACTCACCATAATATGAAAAAAGATGCTCCAAGCGGCACAGCTATGGCAATGGCAGAAGCTGCTGCTCAGGGAGCAGGATTAAATTTATCAGAACATGCAGTATATGCAAGGCATGGTATTATTGGTGAACGCAAACCAAATGAAATTGGTATACAAACATTACGGGGTGGCGATGTAGCTGGCGACCATACTGTATTTTTCTTTGGAAATGGTGAAAGAATAGAAATTACTCACAGAGCTCATTCAAGAAAAACATTTGCAGGCGGTGCTGTTACAGCTGCTTTATGGCTTGCTGATAAGCAAAAGGGCATGTATAATATGAAAAATGTGCTGGGGCTTGATTAATTATTTATAATAAATATGTTTTGGGGAGTATGCTCCCCATTTTTTATTTGTATATTTAAAAAATATATAGTAATATGCGGTTAATATTTTATATTGCAGGTTATTATGGATTTTATCTTAAATAGAGTATTAAGAATTTTTATATTATCAATAATTACAGCTTTTATTCCATTTTTTATACTTTCTTATATGTGGGGTGGATATAATAATATTTCTTTAAGAGTAACAGTTGTTATTTTTATTGTGAACACTATCCCATGTATTATTATCAATATACTTTATCATAGATATTATAGTATAAGAGAATGGCTTTCATCTTTTTATTTTTTTATAACTTTTTTTCTTTCTTTTGCAGCTATAATGATTAGTGGTATAAAGCTTCTTTATGGGAATTATTTTGATTATTTAGCTGGGTTTATAATATTATTTATGCTGGCAGAATCTATGTCTGTTTTTATATATATCACTTATATTTTTGTAAAGTATATAAGAGAAATATATGATTTTTCAATATTTGAAAAGATTATATATTTAGTTACCGGTGTAATTTTTGCAAATTTTATTATTTTCTTTTCAGCATTTTCATCTGGTCTCATTATTTATCTCTTTGATTAAAAAATCAGCTTTATAGTTTACTTTTTTTAAAAAAATATTAAGAAATGTCAAGGAAAAATATTTTTTTTACATTAGTCTAAAATATTTGTTTACAAAAAGAGTTTTGTGGTGGTAATATACAAAATTGGATAATCATAATCGCAGGAGTTTCTTATGAAGGTAAAATATCTTTATTTAATCACCACTATCATTTCCTTAATTTTCTTTCCTATCATTATATTTTTTACATTACCTGTTATAGTAGATGCTTTAATGGCTACTGTTATAGTATTAGGATATTTTTTAGTATACCATTTTCAAAAGAAAGGGTTTACAGCAGCAATTAATTTGATGGATAATATTTCAAGCCAGACAAATGATATTTCTGTCCGTATTTCTCAGGAAGATATTACTCATAATCCTGATATGGAAGGGTTTTATAATAGTATTAATAAGTATATGTGTAACACGGAAAATGACTATTTAAGCACACTTGATACTGTTGCTACAACTGGTAAGCAGGGGCTTTTTGTTACTCAAAATCTTATGATAACAAATGATTTAGTGCAAAAAAATAATGAGATTTCTCAATCTATTAATACTGTGCAGAATGAAATGCTTATTGCAACAGAAAATATTACAGTAAATACACATACTATTAATGAAAAATCAAATACTACTGTTGAGCTTACAAACGAAGGCCGTTCAATGATGGAAAAGGCAAGAGATGTAAGTGATAATATTGATACTGCAATAAAAGAATTAAATAATGAAGTAAATGTTTTAAATGATAATGCGGACCAGATTGCAATAGTAATTGCAGTTATTAATGAAATATCAGACCAGACAAACCTTTTAGCATTAAATGCAGCTATTGAAGCAGCTCGTGCAGGTGAAGCTGGCCGTGGGTTTGCTGTTGTTGCAGATGAAGTTAGGAATTTAGCAGAAAAAACTTCTAATTCTACTAAACAAATTGGTGAAACTGTCAGCGATATGCAAAAAAGTATTACAACAGTTACATCAAGAATGGATACTATTACTAAAATGCTTATGGAACAAAGAGCTGGTATTGATTCTTCATTTAATAACTTTCAGGATATATATAATTCCAGCCTTGATTTAAACCAGTCTATTAGTGAAATTATGGCAGCATCAGAAGAACAGAATGCTGTTATTCATCAAATTGGTTCAAATTTAAAAGAAATGAGTGCAGAATCTGAACAAGTTACAAATAAACTTGGTGAGCTTTTTAGAGCATTTAATGATATGGCAATCTCTTTAAATACTCTTGAAACTAAGTTTACAGGTATAAAATATGCTTCAAAAGCAGGTTCATTTATTGCAGCAAAAACAGCCCATATAGCTTTTATGAGAAGACTGCTTGTTAATAATTATATGAAAAATGTTATTCAGCTTCCTAATCATATTACTTGTGCATTTGGTAAGTTTTATTATAATGAAGGTATGGACGAATATGGAGAAGATAAAGATTTTAGGTCCATTGAACCAATACATAAAAGAGTGCATGATTTAGGTATTCAAATTATGAATAATATTGAAAGCCGTAAATATGAAGAAAATAACAAGCTGGTAGAAGAACTTGAAAGAAATGTAGAAGATTTAGTTGCTATACTTGATAAGTTAATACATAGATACAGTTAGTATAAATTAATGAAGAAAAAGCCATCAGATTTTAACTGGTGGCTTTTTTTATATCATTTTTTTATATTTAAGAGTTAATATATTTTTATTTTAAACATTTTGCAAAATTAGAAAGAGTATCGCCTGCAAGTCTGTGAGTAGTCCATTCTGTCATTTTTACAGCACCTATACTTTCATAAAAATCAAGAGAAGGTTTATTCCAGTTTAAGCATGTCCATTCCATTCTGCCACAGTTTCGTTCCACAGCAGTATGTGCTGCAAATGCAAGAAGCAGTTTACCGTATCCTTTACCCCTTTTTTCAGGTATTACAAATAAGTCTTCCACATATATTCCCGCTCTGCCAACAAATGTGGAGTAGTTATGAAAAAATAAAATAAAACCAACTGGTTTACCATCTTCTTCTCCAATATATGTTTCAGCTGTTTTTTTTGTAAAAAGCCATTCTTTTATCATTTCCGGAGTATTTTCTACTTCATCAAGCATTTTTTCATATTCTGCAATACCTTTTATAAGCTCATAAATTGTTAGAGCATCTTCTTTCTCTGCCTGCTTAATTTTAAAGTTTCCTTTTTCAAATACAATATTACTCATTTTAACCTCTTTTATTTATTAATTAATTCTAATGCTCTAATCATAGTAGGGTGTCCTGTTGGAAATCTTGCTGTTCTGTCCTGAGCATAGGCAGTAAGCCTTTCATCAGCTTTTAAACCTAAATCTGAACTGAATTTATTAATTAAATAAAGATACAGCCCAACAGGGTTTGGTTTATCATCATCAAAGCTGTCTTTTATTCTGTGCTCTGTATCTAAAAATGGAATACCATCTTCTACAAAAGTAGTTTCTATTTCTTTGATGATATTTTTTGCTATTAAAAGAAATTCATTTTCGTTTGTTACTTCATAAAATTTTAGGGTTGCTTCAAGATAATATACATGGTCAGATAATACTCTGTGATTTATAATATATTCTTCTAAATGTGCATTATTATCTTTATCTGGGTTTGCCTGCATAACTTTATTTATTTCATCTTCAACAGCATAAATTCCCCTGTATACTTTACTATCATATACTACTAAATGGCGAAGTTTATGGTAAAGAGCAAGTGCCTGTTCCAGCTCGTAAGGTTCGTTTTCAGCTTCATACATATTTAAAAGTGTAGTGCAGAACATAAAGTTATGACCGCTTCCAGCTTTATTATCTGGTTCTGGGTGGGCTTTTATTGTGCTTATTCTTTCAGATACTTTTTTTAGTGAAACATCAAGTGCAGCAGCTTTTATATATTCTTTATGTTTTAAATAGATTACACCGTTATAAACACCTGCTTCATTTGGGAAGTTTTTTAATTCTTTTTCACTTAAAACAGTAAAATCTCTATCTGTAACTTTATAGAAATATCCTTCTTCGTAATCGCCGTTATTATTTGGAGAATCAGCATCAAGACTGTCTAAATATCCGTAATCAGTTCTTAGGCTTCCATACATAACAAAATCAATTGCTTTTTGTGCAGTGTATAAATATAGTCTGTTTCCAGTTTTTCTATAAAGTTTTATTAAAAATGATGATATTTGAGCATTATCAGAGAGCATTTTCTCAAAATGAGGGGTATGCCACATTCTATCTACTGTATATCTGAACAAACCTCCAAAAAGATGGTCGAATATACCCATAGTGCATATTTTATCAGCTGTATTTAAAAGAAATTCGGCATACTCTTTTTCCTGAAAGTTATCAAGCAGATAAAGCATTGATGTTATGTAAGGGAATTTTGCTCCTTCTCTAAAACCAAAGTATACAGGGTCAAAAATTTTCATATATTCTTTTTTTCTGTATTCTTTTATTTTATCTTCTGGTATAAGTGGTTTTTCTATCTGGTGAAATGATGTAATAAACTCATTTCTAGTGTTAATTACTTTTTCTATTTCATTATATTTATTATGAAATACATTATCTATACTTTCAAGTATAGTTTTAAAAGATGGTTTTGCACCATTATTTTCTTTTGGAAAATAAGTGCCTGCAAAAAAAGGTTCTTTATCTGGTGTTAAAAATACAGAAAGGGGCCAGCCGCCAGCATCACCAGTTGATTGTATGTAAAATTGATATTCCTTATCTACATCAGGGTATTCATCTTTATCTACTTTGACTGGAATATATTTTTCATTTAATATTTTTGCAGTTTCTTCATCTTCAAATGATTCTTTTTCCATTACTCTGCACCAGTGGCATGATGAGTAACCAATGCTTACAAATACTGGTTTATTTAATTTTTTTGCCATTTCAAAAACATTACTGCTCCATGACTGCCAGTGCACTGGATTATGAGAATGTCTTGCAAGATAAAGTGATTTTTCTTTATTTAAAATATTTTCCATACAGCCTCTTATAAAAATAAAGCTTGCATAACTGCAAGCTTGTTAATATTTTTTTGTTTTAATTTTAATCATCTCCATATAAACTAGTATTTCTTTTATGAAGAACAACAAGAGCACCTATTAATAAAATAAATGCTGCACCAAATGAAAATAACCAGCTTTTAGTAAGTCCTGCTATAATAAACCCAATGAGAGACACAGCAGCAACAATAGAAGCATAAGGTATTTGAGTTGTAACATGGTCAATATGACTGCATGCTGCACCTGTTGAAGAAAGAATTGTTGTATCAGATATTGGTGAGCAGTGGTCGCCAAAAACAGAACCTGCAAGAGTTGCAGCAAGGTTTATAGTAAGTAATTCTGGTGCAACACTTGATGATACAGTTACCATAATAGGTATTAATATTCCAAATGTTCCCCATGAGGTT
>CAMEZN010000066.1 GCA_945947845.1 uncultured Mucispirillum sp.
GCTCATCAACAGGCGGTTTTACTGATGTTTGCTTACAGGAAGGAGCAGAATGTGTTGTTGCAGTTGATTCTGGCACTGCTCAGCTGCATAATAAACTTCTAAATAATGAAAAAGTTATATCTTTTGAAAATACTAATTTTAAATATTTTGAATTTGAAAAAGTTAACAGATATTGTGATTTTATAGTTACAGATGTCTCTTTTATTTCATTATGCTCTATTATCCCCAATGCAGTAAATTTTTGCAGGCAGGGGACTATTTTTATTGCACTAATAAAACCGCAGTTTGAAGCAGAACGGTATGAAGTGGAAGAAGGCGGTATTGTCCGTAATAAAAATATTCATAAAAAAGTAATAAAAAAAGTGATTGATTTTGCAAAAGAATATAATTTTTCCTTTATTGATATTACAAAATCATGTATAACTGGTGCAAAAGGTAATATTGAATATTTATCTTATTTTGTGTATAAAGGAATACATGAAAATAATAATATAGAAAATTTAATAGAAAAGGTTACATTGTAAGTGAAAGCGGCATTAATAGTAAAACCAAAAGGCGAAGTAAAAAATACAGTTGAAAAAGTCATTCAAATATTAGAATCAAAAGGTATAACTCCACTTCTTGAAACAGAAACTGTTGAAAGGCTTATCATAAATAGAGAAAGTTATACTATTGCAGATATGCGTTCGCAGGCAGATTTAGTAATAGTTTTAGGTGGAGATGGCACACTTCTTTATGCTTCAAGAATGTTTAGATTTTTGAGTGTTCCAGTTCTTGGCTTTAATCTTGGCAGATTAGGGTTTATTATGGAATATAATATTGATGATTTTGAAAAAGTTATTAGTAATTTTATTGAAAAAAAATTGATGATAAAACGCCGCATGAAAGTTGCTGGTATAATATTAGAAAATGGTGAAAATGTTTTTGAAGAAGAAGCATTAAATGAAATAGTTATAAATAAAGGTGCTCCATCAAGAATGATTGAATTAAGTATTTTTATTAATAATAGTTTTGTAACACGATATCGTTCAGATGGTGCCATAATTTCTACACCAACAGGGTCAACAGGTTATACTATATCAGCCGGCGGTCCTATTGTGCACCCTGATTTAGATTCAATCATTCTTTCACCAATATGTCCACATGCTTTAAATATTCGCCCAATAGTGCTGCCTAAAACAAGTATTGTTGATATCCGCATAGAAACAAGTAATGTGGAATGTTATGCTACTTATGATGGTCAGATTGTCCGCCCATTTAACAGTGGCAGCATACTTAGAGTTGTGCGTTCTTCCTGTGATTTACATTTAGCAGTATCTCAGGACAGAAATTATTACAGTATATTAAGAGATAAACTTGGCTGGGGAGGCATACCGTGTTAACATATCTAGCCGTTAAAAATATAGCAGTTATAGAAAAAGTTAGTTTAGAGTTTGAAAAAGGTTTAAATGTTATTACAGGTGAAACAGGGGCTGGTAAATCTGTGCTTGTTGGAGCATTAAAATATTTAACAGGGGACAGGCTTGGTAAAGTAACACCAAGAAACCAGCAGGAAAAGTTTTCTGCCGAAGGTATTTTTTGTGATGAATTAAATATTGAATCTGATTTAGTTGAACAGTATGAAATAGAAGATGAACTGATAATTTCCAGAGAAACTGATGAAAATGGAAAAAATAAGGCATTTATTAATGGTAAAGCTGCACCTGTTAATAAATTGAGAGATGTATCAGAATATTTAATAGATATTCATGGCCAGCATGAAAATCAGTTTTTATTTAATCCATCAAAACACTTATCATTTGTTGATTTTTTTGTAGATAATAGTTTAAAAGATGATTTCAGCACAAAATACAGGGCATATAGAGAAAAGCTTGATAGACTAGAAAATTTAAAAAAGAATAGAGAAAATATTATAAAAATGCAGGAAATGTATAAGATGCAGTATAATGAAATCCTGTCTTATAATATTGATTTAGAAAAAGATAATTTAATAGAAGATAGAATAAAATTTTTATCAAGTATTGAAAAAGTGAGGGAAGCAGTAACATCTTCTATGGATGCTTTAAGCGATGGAGAAATCTCTGCATCAGAATTAATAGAAAAAGCAATCCGTTTTATGAGCAATATAAGCAATATGTCTCAGGAAGCACAAAAAGCAGAAGAATTTTTACAGGCAGCACTTACAAATATTAACGAAGCATCATTTTTAATTACGGGACTTTTAAGTGAAGAAGAACAGGAAATTACACCAGAAGAATTAAATAATTTAATAGATAGAAAATATAAACTGCAAGATTTATCAAAAAGATACGGTGGTTCATTAGAAAGTGTAATTGAATATAAAAATAAATTAGAGGAAGATTTAGCAGGAATTGATGGTGAAGAAGATATTACTTCCAAACTAGAAAAAGAAGTGGAATTTTTAACAGCAGCAGCATTAACAAGCAGTAGGTTGCTAAACGAAGCAAGAAAAAAAGCTGCTGATGAATTAAGCCAAAAAACAGAAAATATTTTACATGAATTAGAATTAAATTCAGCTAAATTTGAAGTAGTCTTTAAGGAAAATGATGATTTAGATTATGCAGGTGGAATTAGTGCAGAGTTTTTTATATCAACTAATGCTGGTTTTAAAACAGCTCCCCTTGCAACCGTAGCATCAGGTGGTGAAGTATCCAGAGTTATGCTTGCATTAAAGGAAGTATTTGCAGATTTTGATAATGTAGGCACAATGCTGTTTGATGAAATAGATACAGGTATCAGTGGAAAAGCAGCACAAAGTGTTGCAAAAAAATTAAAGCAGTTAAGTAAGAGAAAACAGATAATAGTTATTACCCATTTACCAGTTGTTGCAGCAATGGGCGACAGCCATTTTCATATCTCAAAATCAGATAAAAATGGCATATCATCTACAAACATATTAAAACTTGACAAAACAGCAAAAATAAATATTATAGCAACAATGATTTCTGGTGAAGCAACACCAACAGCTATGCAGCAGGCAGAGGATATGATAAACAGGAGCAATATATAGTGGAAACAGTAAAAGGTATACTACATGATATTTTAGGAATAGGGGTGGTAGTTGTTACATTCCTAGTAGATACTGTTGGCAGGCTTGGTTATGCAGGAGTAATACTCTTAATGGCACTTGAAAGTTCATTTGTTCCATTTCCAAGTGAAGTAGTTGTTCCACCTGCTGGTTATTTAGCATCTCTTGGGCAGATGAATATATTTTTAGTTATATTATCAGGCATAGTTGGTTCAATATTAGGTTCATTATTAAATTACTGGATAGCTTATCGCTTTGGCAGAGATTTTCTTCTTAAATATGCAAAATATTTTTTCTTAAATGCAGAGAAGTTTGCAAAATTTGAAGTATTTTTTAATACTCATGGTGAAATTACAACATTTGTTGGCAGACTCATACCAGTAATAAGACAGTATATATCATTTCCAGCAGGTCTTGTTCGCATGAATTTGAAAAGATTTATATTTTATACAGGTTTAGGTGCAGCTATATGGTGCACAGTGCTTGCTTATGTTGGTTATTTCGTAGGTAATAATATAGATATTATTAAAGAAAATATTGACCATATCATGTATTTTATATTTCCGGCATTAATTTTGCTTGTAATTATATATATTATAATATATAAATATCGTAAAAGAAGGGAAACAAACTCGTAGTCAGGTGTTTTAATGCATAGGTATTTAATTGTATTATTATTTTTATTTTCAGCATTTTCTGCATATGCAGAAACATATGAAGTAAAATCTGGTGATACTTTATATGGTATTTTATCAGACAGATTTACTCCACAGGAAATGGCAGAAATCAATACTCAGATAAAAAAAGATTATAAAGGGTTTATATTAAGACCGGGTATGAAATTAACCTTAGAACCAAATAAGGTTATCTTAAATGCTGCTCTTGATAAAGATATTATTATAGAACGAATGCTTGATGGTTCAACAAAAGTAACTGTAAATGAATATCAATATGATATGATGAATGTGCTTGTAAGAGGCACAATAGAAACTAATTTATTTGATGCAATGTATAAAGCTGGAGAAGACGCAGAGCTTGCAGCAAACTTGGCAAGTATATTTGAATGGGAGATAGATTTTTTTAAAGATTTACGTCCCGGCGATAAATTTATAATATTAGTTGAAAAGAAATTTATAAAAGACAGATATGCTGGTTATGGCAAAATAGTAGCTGCTGATTTTTATAATCAAGGTAAATTAAAAAGAGCCGTATATTATAATGATGGCGGTAAAAACAAAGGTTATTATAATGAAAAAGGGGAAGGGCTTGAACGTGGTTTTCTCCGTGTTCCATTAAACTATTCTCGTATATCTTCAAGATATTCAACTTCAAGGCTTCACCCTGTATTAGGGTATCACAGGCCGCATTATGGGGTTGACTATGCTGCTCCAACAGGTACCCCAGTAAAAGCAACAGCAAGCGGGGTTGTAAAAATAAAATCTCGTTCAAAAGGTAATGGTAATTATATAGCACTTCGCCACCCAAATGGTTATGAAACATTTTATCTTCATTTAAATGGATTTAATAGAGCTATTAAACAGGGCAGCCATGTAGAGCAGGGGCAGATTATTGGTTATGTTGGTTCAACAGGGTATTCAACAGGACCACATCTTGATTACCGCATCAGAAAAAATGGAAAATGGTTAAATCCATTAAAATTTGTCGCAACTCCTAAAACATTAAAAAAAGATGATGTATCTGCATTTTTAGAGTTTGCTGCATCATATTTTGATAAACTTGATATGTCGCACATTATGTATGCACAAAACAGTCCATTATACACAGTTCCACCTGTAAGCTCTATGGCAGTAATGCAGTTTTAGTTTTTAATCAATAAATTTTAAGATTAATTAATTTAAGCCCATGTGTATGGGCTTTTTTTGTATGTGATTATATAATTTATAAAATGATTATAATAAAAGATAAGATAAAGTATAATCTTTTATACTTTATCTTGATACCATTCTGGTGTGATACCAAGTCGTCTTATTTTATAATGAATAACTCTTGGTGATAAATCTAAATCTCTTGCAGCAGCAGACATATTCCCATGGTTTCTTTTTAAAGATTCTACTATTAATTCTCTTTCATAAGAATCTACAAGTGTATTAAAAGAAGCTGCTCCGTCAGGTAAAAGGGAAGAGTTAGATGTTTTACCTGTTTGTAAAGATGCAGGCAGGTTATATCCGTGTATGCAGTCATCTGTTGCTGTAATAACTGCTCTTTCAATACAGTTTTCAAGCTCTCTAACATTTCCGGGCCAGTGATAACTCATAAGCATATTAATAGCAGGAGTAGAAAGCCTTTTAATATTTTTTTTATATCTTAGGTTATGTTTTTCAATAAAATGTTCTGCTAAAAGTATAATATCACTTCTTCTTGCATTTAAATCAGGCATAGTGATTGGAAAGATATTAAGTCTGTAATACAAGTCTTCTCTAAACTGTCCATTTGAAATCATTTCTTCAAGATTTCTACTTGTAGCAGCAATTAACCGCACATCTGATTTTAATGTCTGGCTGCTGCCAAGCCTTGTAAATGTTCTTTCTTGAATAAATCTTAATAATTTAACTTGTGAAGCAAGTGATAAATCACCAACTTCATCAAGAAATAATGTGCCAGTATTTGCTTTTTCTACATGTCCTATTCGCCTTGCAACTGCACCTGTAAAAGCTCCTTTTTCATGACCAAATAATTCGCTTTCTACAAGATTTTCAGGAATTGCTGCACAGTTTAAAGTAATAAACGGTTTATCTTTTCTATCACTTAAAGATACTATTGCTCTTGCAACCATTTCTTTACCTGTGCCGGAAGCTCCACGAAGAAGCACTGTGGCATCGCTTGCTGCTACCTGTTTAATTAGTGCATAAATATCCCGCATACTTTTGCAGTTTCCAATTAATGCTGGCGGGTTGCTGTCATCAAGCATATCTCGCAGCTGTTTATTTTCATGAATCAGCTGTTCTTTTTCTTCATGTTCTGCTACAACAGCCATTAATGCTTCACCTACAATATTTCCAACAATCTCTAAAAATTTTAAATCTTTTTGCAGGTCAACATCTTTATCCATTACTCTATCAACACTTAATGTGCCAATAACTCTTTCCATATTGATAACAGGAACACATATAAATGCAATTTTCTCATCTTTATCTCTTGCTCCAAGTCTGTTTAAAAATCTTGGGTCATGGACAATATCTTCAATTAAATGTGGTCTGCCGCATTCTGCCACATGTCCAGTTATACCTTCACCAATATTATATGAAATATGTTTTTTTTCAGCATCTTGTAAATCATGTGTTGCTTCAATATACAATTTATTATGCTTTACAATAGTAAATGTGCCGCGTATCATATTAAGCCTTGAACTTAATATTTCTAATATTTGATGTAAAAGCTCGCTGACATTTTTTTTATGAACAATAGCATAGCTTATTTCCTGTAAGACTGTAATTTCTGCACTTAATGAATGTTCTTCTTGTTGAATAGATTTTCTGCCTGCCATTTATTATCCTTTTTTCTTTGAATAATTGGTTATAATTAAATTTTACAAAATTGTAAAGAGAAAAATATAAAATAGAACAATGAAATATGAATTGTATGAAAACCCCCTGAGTATTCAGGGGGAAGTGTGAAGGAATAAACTAATTAGAAGCTGCCTTGTGATATTCGCTGCATTGCTTCCTTAGTTTTTTCTTGGCTGCCAAATGCTGTTAATCTAAAATAACCTTCGCCGCATGGTCCAAACCCTGAACCGGGAGTGCCTACTATTTGATATTTTTCAAGAAGAATATCAAGAAAATCAAAAGATTTGATTCCATCAGGTATTTTCCACCAAATATACGGAGCATTAACTCCACCGTATGCTTCAAAATCTGCTTTTTTAAGCCCTTCTAAGATTATTTTAGCATTATTCATATAGTATTTAATAACTTCTTTTGTTTCTTTCATACCCTGTTCAGAATAAACTGCTTCTGCTGCTCTTTGAGTAACATAAGATACACCATTAAATTTAGTAGTCTGTCTTCTATTCCATAGTTTATTTAATGCTACTTTATTACCCATATCATCTAAGGCAAATAATTCTTTTGGCACAACAGTAAAAGCACACCTTATACCTGTAAAGCCTGCTGTTTTAGAAAATGATTTAAATTCAATTGCTACTTTTTTTGCATCAGGTATTTCATATATTGAGCCGCATACATCTTCTTCCTGAATAT
Source organism: uncultured Mucispirillum sp. (assembly GCA_945947845.1). Lineage (GTDB taxonomy): Bacteria > Chrysiogenota > Deferribacteres > Deferribacterales > Mucispirillaceae > Mucispirillum. Next base: position 7,270 of record CAMEZN010000066.1, read on the forward strand.
ATGCACTATATGCACTATCATATAAAATGATAGAGTTATTTTCTATTGCATAATCTACCCATGCTTTAAGCTCAGTTTTTGTTAATGCTGCACCTGTTGGGTTATTTGGTGAGCAGATATATATTAAATCTGCATGCTTATCTGGGAAGGCTGGTTTAAAATTATTTTCTTTTGTTGAAGGCATATAAATGATTTTTTCAAAATATCCTTCATCATTTAATCTGCCGCTTCTTCCAGCCATAACATTACTGTCAAGATATACTGGATAAACTGGGTCTGCAATTGCAATAGTAGAATTAATATCAAATATTTCTTGAATATTAGCTACATCACATTTTGAACCATCACTTATAAATATCTCATCTGGCGATATTTCTATATTTCTTGACTTATATTCTCCATTAATTACTGCATTAATTAAAAAATCATATCCTTGTTCAGGACCATATCCTCTGAATGTTGAGCTTTCAGCCATTTCTTTTGCAGCTTTTTCCATAGCAGTAACAACTGCATTAGTAAGGGGACGGGTAACATCGCCTATCCCCATTCTAATAATATCAGCTTTTGGATTAGCTTCCTGATATGCCTTTATTTTCCTTGCTATTTCTGCAAAAAGATAGCTGTTAGGAAGCAGTAAATAATTAGAGTTAATTTTTGCCATTTTTATATTCCTTTTAAATAATTATCAACTTCTTTTGCGGTTTCTTTTGCATTAGCCATAGCTCTTACAACAAGTGATTGTCCAGTTTTCATATCTCCACATGTAAATATGCCTTGTGCTTGGTTACCTTCTACTCTGCCTCTTTTATCAGCTTCTAGATGCAAGTCTTTAATAAAAGAGTTACTATCT
>CAMEZN010000067.1 GCA_945947845.1 uncultured Mucispirillum sp.
AGATACTTACCATCTTTTGATACACTCATTGAAACCACTGGTTTTTTATGAGCATTATCAAGCAATATAATATCAGAAGTTTCCACATCTACAAGCCTTATGCTGCCATCAAAACTGCCAAAAATCCCATACTGTTCTGTTGCTGCTGTGCTTGATACATAGTATGCCTTGCTGTAATCTACCTTTGGTGCTGCATAAAGATTAAATGCAAATAAACTTATTACTATAATAAAAAACTTTTTCATATACCCACCCTACTGCATTTTTTTTCTGTTTGGTGCTGTTGTATAGGTAATAGATGACATTGTTTTATCCCCCTGCTGCCTTTTAAAGAGATAAAGCACATCCTGCATAAGCACTTCTGGGCGGACATTTCTTAGATAACCTATCTTATTAAGTGTATATTCTGGCACAATATATTCTGGCTGCGGCTCTCTCTCTAACCCAAAAACATATAAAGTTTCACTGCCAAAAGGTGCCTGAACACGATACTGACCTAAACTAACCCATTTATTTACATGGCTTTCATCAATATACTTAATAAACTTATTATTCCAATCTAAAAGTAAAATATTTGCTTCCCCGTCTGGTGCATTATTAACTGTCATAAAATATATATACCCCGGCTTATTGGCTTTAACAAGCAGAGTAAAGGGCTCATTTTCTCTTAAAAAAGAAGGGTCGCCGTCTGTTGATACTTTTATCCATATTTTATAATCTGTTTTCGGTGGAGTATATGTATTTAAAATAGATGAAGCATCAGTTTTTGGAACAGACTCCATTGTTACAAGCTCTTTCGGTATTTTCACAACAGAAGATTTTAATACTTTTGATACACCAGTAATAAGTGAGCATGCCATAATAATATCATCACCGCTTTGGGTATATGTGCAGCGGAGCTTATTTCTGCCGTCTTCTTCCACTTCCACAGAGTTTACTTTTGTTGAAAGCATATCTTTAAAAAACGCCCCAAACTCTGTAATATTTTCTTTACCTGCATACATAACTGGTGCTACATATATATTTTTTTCGTCCATATCCTTTGTAAGAACTTCTGCTGCTACTTCCAAGCTTGGCGGTGTTTCCTGCATTTCAAGTATCATTTTCATTGCTTCTGCACTGCTTATTCTTGGTGCTGCATAATCATTTATACCAAGCACATCTGCTACTACTTGATAGCTTTCATATTCATCATATAGGCTTTGAACTGACTTTAATATTCTATAATTTAATGCCTTATCCCCATCTATTTTCACATCTTTTGTAAGCTCATTGATTCTTCCTGCAATATCTGAAAGTTTATCACTGTATAAAGACGGTCTATCTATTACAGCTGTTGCTTTATGCCTGCCTTTCTCTCTTGAATAGTATACTGATGGACTAAGCAGCGGCACATTTGTAGAAAGCTTTGTAAAACGGGTATAATCCGATTTTAACTTGTCATTATTTTTATATGTGGTCTGCTCATGCTTTGAAAATACCTGCACTTTCACAGAAGCAGATAAATCTGCAAGCGCTTCCTGCTTTGCTTCCTCCATTGTAGAGCCATAGCCTGTGCCCTGTAACTCTGCACTATACACATTAAATGACATTAAACTTATAAATAAAAATAAAAGTAACTTTTTCATACTATTTCCATGCAGTAAAAAATACCCTGTCTTCAAAAGGCTCTATACCTATATCTGCCCCATAAGTATAAGCAGTATTTATAAAGCCTGCCTTTTTTAATAAAGATATTAAAAGCTTTTCTTCATAATATCTTTCATATATTTTATTATCATATCTTTCCCATTTATTATCTTCTTTGATAAATGCTGTTAAAGAATATGTTATTAATTTTTCTATACTGTTATATGTGCCTTGTGAAATAAAAACTTCATTTTCTTCAACAGCTGAAAAATCACTTAAATCTACATCTTTTGATGATGAAAGCGAATTTACATCAAATACAAATATACCATTTTCTTCTAAATGCTCATAAATATTTTTAAATACCTGTAATACATCATCTTTTTCTAAAAGGTGGTTTATGCTGTCAAAAAGGCATGTTACTGCATGAAATTTTCTGCCTAGATGAAAATCTCTTGCATCTGCCTGAATAAACTCTGCTGCCTTGGCATTTTCTTTTGCATAATCAAGCATTAATTTTGAACCGTCAAGCCCTGTTATGCTGTATCCTCGTTCAGAAAGCAGACCTGCCACATTACCTGTGCCGCAGCATACATCTAAAATATGTGCATTTTCCGGCAGTTTTTCAAGCAGAAGAATATCAAGAGCAGTCTCTAAATAAAGGGGTGCATTAATAGTCCAGTATTTATTATAAAAATATGCAAAGCAGTCATATTCTTGATACATATTAACCACAAGTGCAGCTGCCAAAGGATATTGTGCCGTCGTTATTATTTTTTGTGCTTTCATAAAAATGGTTTACTGGGCCGCTGCCGCTTCCTATATTCATCTCAGCACCATATATTATGGCAGAAGTTATATACTGCTTGGCATATTTCACAGCTTCAAGCAGATTGAAACCTAATGCAAGATATGAACATATTGCAGAAGAATATGTGCAGCCTGTGCCGTGTGTATTTTTTGTATGTATCCGCATGGCTGCTATTTCATAATGGTTTTCTCCGTCATATAAAGTATCAACCGATTCTTCTCCATTAAAATGGCCGCCTTTGATAATAACATTTTGAACACCCAGCTCTTTTATCTTCCTGCATGCTTTATCTATATGCTCCTGACTTTCTATCTTTATACCACTTAAAAGCTCAGCTTCTGGTATATTTGGAGTAACTACATATGCAAGTGGAAAAAGCTTATCCACCATATAAGATACAGCATCATCTTGCAAAAGCTTTGCTCCACTAGTAGCAACCATCACTGGGTCAAGAACATATGGACTTTTATTTCTTGATTTTAATACATCTGCTACTGCTGCTATTATATCCTTTGAAAAAAGCATACCAGATTTGACAGCATCTGGTGTCATATCATCATAAACTGCTTCAATCTGTGTGATAATTGATTTTGTGCTTAATTCTTCAATATATGTAACACCTAATGTATTTTGAGAAGTAACAGCAGTTACTGCACTCATGCCAAAAACACCTAATGCACTCATTGTCTTTATATCAGCCTGTATGCCTGCACAGCCGCCGCTGTCGCTGCCTGCTATTGTTAATGCCTTTTTTACCATTATGCTATACTCCATGTATCCATTGTATAATTATTTTCCATATCCATTGAATATGTATTTTCTCCAGCAGGAATAAACTCTATATCCACAATACCCGGAACCTGCTTTAAAAGCTCTAAAAACTCTATTTCAGGGCACAGCCCATAATCATCTGATACCCCCATTAATACCCTGTATTTATTAGGAAGTATGAACACTAACTGCACTGGCAGGCTGCCTTTAAACCTAGAAAGCAGTGTTTTTATCTGGAATACCCTGTCTGGTGTTGATTTCTCAGTATCTATTGTGATTTTTAAGCTGGAAGTATTTTCTTCCAATGCCTGCCCCAAAGTCATTATTTTCCTAGCTGTAATTGAACCAGTGCCATCTTCATGGTTTGGTGTAAATACTCCCCTTACTGCTATTATATTATCTTCTTTTAAGTGCATTATACTTTCAGCATAAGTTTTTGGAAACACTACTACATCTACACTGTTTTTTGTATCTTCCAGCTCCAAAAATGCCATTTTCTCTTTTTTAGTTTTTGTGATATGGTGGCGGATACTTTTTATCATACCTGCAACTATTACTTCTCCCTCACTTCGCATACTGTTTACAAGCTCCATATCTTCTGCAAATGTTTCAATATATTTATTATATTCTTTTAATGGGTGGCTTGAATAGTAAAAACCTAATATATCTTTCTCTCGTGAAAGCAGTTCTTTTGCAGGCAGTTCTTCTACATCTGGGTAAAACTCTTCCTTTTCTCCTGTTAGAAAATCTTCAATAGAACCAAAGCCTTTCTCTCTGTCCTTTGCTTTGCTTGCAGCAGCTTCAAGTGCAGCTATATATACACTTATATGCTGATGTCTTGATTTACCAAAACAGTCAAGTGTGCCTGAATATATAAATGCTTCTATTGTTTTCTTATTGGCTGCTGATTTAAAATCCATTCTATCGCATAGGTCATAAATGCTTGTGTATTCCCCGTTTTTCTCCCGCTCTATTATAAATGATTCAATAGCTGCCTGACCTACACTTTTTATTGCTCCAAGTCCGAAACGGATTCCGTCGCCCTCCACTCTGAAATCAAAATAGCTTTTATTTATATCTGGCGGAAGTATCTTTATACCCATTCTTGAACATTCATCTATATACTTTACTACATCATCAATACTGTCAATAGATACTGACAATAATGCACTCATATATTCTTTTGAATATTTTAATTTTAAATATGCAGTCTGGTATGCAACATAAGCATAGGCTGCTGAGTGAGATTTATTAAACCCATAGCCTGCAAACTTATCTATTAAGTCATATAAATCTGATGCTTTTTGAACATCTTTGCCAAGCTTTTGCACTCCGGGGATATTCTTTTCTTCATCACCATATAAAAATATGGCTCTGTTTTTTTCCATCTCCTCTTTCTTTTTCTTGCCCATTGCCCGTCTTAGCATATCAGCAGCACCAAGAGAGTAACCTCCTAATACCTGAGCAATCTGCATAACCTGCTCTTGATACACTATTACACCATATGTTTCTTCTAGTATATCTTTTATCTCTTCAAATGGATATATTACTTCTTCTTCGCCGTGTTTTCTTTTTATAAAGCTGTCAAGCATACCACTTTCAATAGGTCCCGGACGATATAGAGCATTGGCTGCAATTATATCTTCAAATACTGTTGGTCTTAATTTTTTAAGAAGCGATTTCATACCAGAACTTTCAAGCTGGAATACTCCTGATGTATCACCTTTTTGCAGCATTTCATATATTTCTTTATCATCAAGCGGCAGGTGGTTTACATCAAAATCTTTATCAACAGTGGCATGTATTCTTTTGACTGCCTCATCTATAATAGTTAAGTTTTTTAAACCTAAAAAGTCAAACTTAATGAGCCCAACCGATTCTGCTGCTCCCTTCTCAAATTGCAGGATTACCTCCCCCTTAGGTCCTTTTGCAAGGGGTGCATATTCCACTAGTGGTTTATCTGCTATTACAACACCAGCAGCATGCATTCCTACCTGACGGATAGAACCCTCTAAATTTTCACTGTGCTTGCGGATTTCTGCCCCATGTTCTATATTTTCAAACCTGCTGTATAACTCTGGGTCTGCATCGTATGCCTTTTGAAAGGTTGTGATACTTGGTCCATCTGGGATAGATTTTGCAAGCTTATTTACTTCTACAAGTGGAGTGTTATATACCCTGCATACATCTCTAACTGCATTTTTTGGTTTCAATGTGCCAAAAGTTACTATTTGAGATACTTTTTCTTCACCATATTTCTGGCTTACATATTTTATAACTTCCTCTCTACCCCTTATACAGAAATCTATATCAAAGTCTGGCATACTTACCCGCTCTGGATTTAAAAACCTTTCAAAGAAAAGCTTAAATCTTATAGGGTCAATATCTGTAATAGTTAATGAATAAGCTACAAGAGAACCAGCACCAGAACCCCTGCCGGGTCCTACCGGTATATTATTTTTTCTAGAATAATTTATAAAATCCCATACTATTAAAAAGTAGGCATCAAAACCTTTCATTATTATAATATCTAGCTCATAATTCAGCCGTTCCCAGTATATACTGTGCTTTTCCTCTGGCACTTTTTTAAGCCGTTCTCTTAATCCGTTTTCTGAGAGCTCTCTGAAATATGATTCTAATGTATAACCTTCTGGCACTTCATACTGAGGAAGATGGTTTATACCAAATGTTATGCTCACATTACATCTTTCTGCAATCTTTACTGTATTTTCCACAGCTTCTGTGCAGTAGCTGAAATCATTATACATTTCATCAGGGTTTTTTACATAAAGCATGCTGGAATAATCCATTTTACCACTGCGAGAGTGCATTATAGCTGGGTCTAATGTATCAGAAGTATCTCTGCTTAAATCATCTAAATCATCTTCTCTTGCCAGATAGCCATTAACATCACCTTCTACTTGTGATACGGTATCTGTTTTTACCTGCTGATTAGCTTCTAAGGGCTTTAAACGAGGCTTTCTTTTTTCATCGCCTATCTGCCCCAGCTGTATCTGCATTAATATGTTGTGTGATGAATAATCTTCCTTATTTAGATAGTGGCTGTCGCAGGTAGCAACAAGAGGGATACCTGTTTCTTTTGATATCTGTATAAGCTGGTTATTCACTATTTTCTGCTCAGGTATACCATTTTCCTGTATCTCTAAAAAATAGTTGCCTCTGCCAAGTATTTCATCATATTCAAGAGCAGCATCTCGTGCAGCTTCATAACCTTCTTTTAGAAATTTACGAGAAATTTCACCACCTAAACAGGCAGAAAGTGCAATTATTCCTTTTGAATACTGCTTTAATGTTTCTTTATCTATCCGCGGTTTTCTATAAAATCCTTCCAAAAACCCAATAGTTGAAAGCTTGTAAAGATTTTGCAGCCCTTCATTATTTTCTGCAAGTAATACTAAATGATAGTTTGTATCATCTCCCTGCTTGTAAAAATCCTTTTTATCAAAACGGCTGCCCGGCGAGATATAAAACTCACTGCCAATAATTGGCTTTATGCCTGCCTTTTTCATAGTATTATAAAAATCTATAATCCCATACATAACACCATGGTCAGTTATTGCACATGCGTCCATACCGTTTGCTTTTAAATTTTCAGCCAGCTTGCTTATTTTTATTGCTCCATCAAGAGCAGAATATAAAGTATGAAGATGAAGATGAACAAATCTGCCTTTCAAACCTTCTTTTACTTCTTCCATAATTACCTCACTCTGTCTATAAGCTCTAAAAGCTGATGAGCTGTATAAGGCTTTTTAATATAGCAAAAATTATATTTCTTACTCTCTTCCATATTAGATGAACAGACTATATCACCTTTTGCCATATTATTTTTATAATCATCATAGCCTGCATATACCCGTAATGTTATACCCCGCCTTTTTGCAACAATATGAGCGGCAAGGCGAATATCTTCTTCTATTTCTAATAAAATTATACCTGACATTTAAATCTCTCTTTTTCTCATAAATATATCATTGCAGCTTTTTTTTGTAAAATAAAATTATACCTTTTTATACAATTTATATTTATTTTTAGACTGTATCATTAATGACTAAAAAAATAATTTAATATCAAGTAGTTATAAAACATACTATCACAAAATAAATTATTATTAATATTCTTCTTGAAAATTATAATTAATACTAATATAATCTTATTATGTTAAAGTTATTTTCATTTATATTAATAATACTATATTTTGCTGTTCTCTTACTTATCGTATTTAAAGAAAAGAAAAATACAAATACTTATGAATATTTTTTTGCAGGAAGAAAGCTGCCATTTTGGGCATTATCTATTACCTTTATAGCTTCCTGGTGGGGTGCTGGCTCTGCAATAGAAACAGCTGATTCTGCATATAATGAAGGAATGGCTGCTTTTTGGATATATGGAATGCCAGTGCTTGCTTCTACATTTATTATGATACTTGGCTCATCTTTTATCAGACGGCTTGGTTTTTTAACTCAGGGGCAGATAATGGATACCAGATATTCCCCACTTGCTGCAAAAATGCTTGCTGTTATGATACTTATTTTTATGACATTAAATGCTGCTACTCAAATGGTTGGTATAGGCAGTGTTTTCAGTGCATATTTAGGGCTTGATTATACTACTGCTGTCTTGTGCGGCACATTGATAGTTATAATATATTCTGTTTTTGGCGGCTTTAAAGGTGTTGTTATTACTGATATTGTGCAGTTTGTGCTGCTTTTTATATCTGCTTTGATTGTGCTTGCTGCTGCCATTTACTATTCAGGCGGTTATGAAAATATTGCAGCAGCTGCCGCTGAAAAAGGTTATAATGATTATTTTTCATTTGCAAAAGGGTTTGAGACAAAC
>CAMEZN010000068.1 GCA_945947845.1 uncultured Mucispirillum sp.
GTGAGCTTGTGCAGTCTGGTTCTACTAAAAGTATGATTTTTGATATTATGTATCAAATTTCATATCTTTCTAATATAATGACACTTATTCCGGGCGATATTATTTTAACAGGCACACCAAATGCAGCAGTAGAAGTGCAGAATAATGATAAAATAGATATTACTATTGATAATATTGGAACTCTTACTAATAAGTGTATAAGTGAGTAATTTATGAATAATAAAATAGAATGTGATATGTGCGGCACATGCTGCATAGCTTACAGCATATCATCACTTAATAAGAAAGCAGGTGAGCCATGTAAACACCTTCTGCCTGATGGTAAATGTGGTGATTATGAAAACAGACCGCAGGTATGCAGAGATTTTCAGGCTGATTATTTTTGTTATTTTTTATCTTCCTTATCTCGTGAAGAACAGATAGAAATTATTAAAGAGCTTTATGATGCGTAATATTGGAATGACTGGTGGTATAGGCAGCGGAAAAAACCAAGTGGCAGAAATGTTTGAAAAACTAGGTTTTTATACTATTGATTCAGATATTTCAAGTAGAAAAGTTATGGCAAAAGGCGGGACTGCTTATGAAAAAATTGTTTCTTTTTTTGGCAGCGATATATTAGATGAAAAAGGCGATATATTAAGAAAAAAACTGGGCGATATTGTTTTTAATGATAAAGAAAAGCTTAAAATATTAGAAAATATTGTGCACCCTGCTATATATGAGTATGAAAGGAAAGAAAGGTCAAAAATATACGGAAGAGATGATAAGGCTGTTGTTATTACTCATGCTGCTTTGATAATAGAAAGCGGCAGTATTGATAAATATGATGCTTTAATTGTTATTTCATGCCCTGATAGCATACAGGTAGAAAGAGTTATTCAGCGAGATAATTTTACAAGAGAAAAAGCTGAAAATATCGTAGCTCATCAGATGCCTAATGAAGAAAGGCTTAAATATGCTGATTTTATAATAGATAATTCATCAACCCTTGATGATTTATATAAGGAAGTAAAAAGAGTGCATAACTTAATAACTCAGATAAACTATGGGGAAAAGCATAACTAATGCAGCAATTACTTTACAAATGGAATAATACCTGTAAATATGCCTGTTATATAAAATACTAACAGCATAAAATATGAAGTAATACCTGTTATAATCATCATAAACAATAATTCATAGAAAAAGATATTCCTTTGAAATGATATGCTAATATTTATTTTTTTATTTTGTGGATAAAAAAGTCTGTAAAATTTTAGTTTTGAAAAAATATAAATAAATAATGGAATATATAAAAGAAAAATAGAAAATATATTCATAAACCTAAAATATGGGATAAAACATAGAACTGATATTACAGCTGAAAAAAATATAAATTTAGCTAAAATATTTTTATATATTTTCCTGTCATAAAGAGCTGGAAGAGTAAACCTGCATTGCAGTTTATTAAATAAATACATAAAAATAATATTAAAAGGTATAAATAAAGCAGGTAAAAAAAGAAAAAAAGTCTTATAACTTACAGATATAATAAAATACAGCAAAAATATTATACTAATAATAATATATACTTGCTTATTGATTTTATTAACAACTATTTTTTTCATAAAATAAAGGTTATATGCTTATATACTTTTACTAATTTTCTATTTTACTATGTTATGGGAACATTTCTTTAAAAAAAGATTTTTTCTTAGCTTCTTTTTCGGCAGGTTTTTCTTCTAATTTTTCTTCTTTTTCTGCTTTTGTGCTCTGAACTTTATTATCACTGCTGTTCATATTTTCCCGCGGCAGTTCATGAAGTGATACAGATATTTCACTTTTATCTATCTCTGCTATTTCAGATAATACTGCCTGCATACTTTCTATTAATTTTTTCTTTTGCGACTGACTTATACTTGGTAAATCTATTGAAATATGTGCCATAGTCTACCTTCTTATTACTTTTCTTGGTTTTGCTGTGCCATCACTTGGTTCTAGTATCCCTCTTGCTTCCATCATTTCAACAATACGGGCTGCTCTATTATAGCCTATTTTAAACATTCTTTGTATCATAGAGATTGATGCAGTTCCTTTATCCATTACAGCATCTACTGCCTGCTGGTATAATACATCTTCATCTTCATCATCGCTGACTGCTCCGCCTTCCCGCACTTCCTGCACCATAGCCATATTATATTCAGGCTCACCATACTGTTCGTGCAGATATTCTACTATACCCCTTACTTCATCATCTGAAACAAATGCACCATGTATGCGAAGTGCATCACTTGTGCCCGGCGGTATAAAAAGGCTGTCCCCCATACCTAAAAGTGTATCTGCTCCGTTTTGGTCTATTATTACACGAGAATCATTTTTTTGAGATACTTTAAAAGAAAGCCTTGCAGGCATATTTGCTTTTATCAGCCCTGTTATTACATTTGTTGTAGGTCTTTGTGTTGCAATAATTAAATGTATACCTACTGCTCTTGCCATTTGTGCAATACGGGCAATAGACATTTCTACATCTTTTCCAGCTACCATCATTAAGTCTGCAAATTCATCTACTATTACTACTAAGTAAGGCATTTTCTCTGCCTGTTCATCGTCTTTTATTATTTCATTATAGCCATCTAGATTACGGACTTTTTTTTCTGCAAGCAGTGTATATCGCCTAGTCATTTCTGCTACTACATTTTTTAATACACTAGCGGCAAGCCTTGTATCTGTAACAACTGGTGCCATTAAGTGCGGTATACCGTCATATATGCTTAATTCCACCATTTTTGGGTCTATCATTATAAATTTAACTTCATCTGGTGATGACTTATATAAAATTGAGCAAATCATAGTGTTAATACCTACTGATTTACCACTGCCTGTTGTTCCTGCTACAAGCAAATGGGGCATTTTACGGATATCTGACATATATGGTCTGCCGATAACATCTTTCCCAAGTGCCACAGTTAAAGGTGATTTACTATTTTTAAATTCGCTTGTCTGCAATAACTCTTTTATAGATACAGACTGTCTGTTTTTATTAGGTATTTCTATACCTACTGCATTTTTACCCGGAATTGGTGCAATTATCCTGATAGATAATGCACTCATACTTAATGCTAAATCACTTTCAAGTGAAGCTATTTTTGAAACCCTTGTGCCTGCTACCGGCTCAAACTCAAACATAGTAACAACAGGACCCGGCTGTATTGCCCTGACTACTCCTGAAATACCAAAATCTAAAAGCTTCTGAGTTAATATATCACCTTGGGCTTTCATTTCTTCTGCACTATCCAGCCGAACATTATTTACTGGGTCTTTCAATATGCTAAGTGGTATATTATAAGAAGTGAAAAAGGCTTTTTTGGCTGTTTCCATTTCTCTTATTTCTATTTCTTCATCTTCATTATTTTCTTCTATATTTTTTTCTGCACTATATGCCTGTTTAATAAGCGGTTCTGTATATTCAATTTTTTCTTCCAGTATTTCTTTATCTATTTCTGCTTGTGTATCTTCTTTTATGATGTTTTCATCTATCTTATTTTCATAAGTGCTTATTTCCCTTTCTGGCTCTATATCAATAATATTACCTTCATCTACTTTATCTGATAAATGTTCTTCTGAACTATTTAAAAATTTAATATTAGATATTGCTTCAAGCTCATCTTTATCAAGCAGCTGTTCTGGCTGTTTTTCATACAGTTGCAGTGATGTAACTGGTTTTTCTGAACCAGACTGCTTTTCTTCATGTTTTTTACTTTTAAAGAATGATTTTATTTTCTCCATTAATGATGGTTTTTCTTCATATTCATCATATTCTTCATCATCTAATTCTTCTCTATATTCTTCTTTTATACTTTCTGTATTTTTACTTTCCTTATTAAAGATTCCTTTTATAAAAAGTATAAACCTTTTAATATACATAAAAAGTATTCTAAACCCGTGCCCCATATCTGAAAAAGAAATAGAAAAAAGCAGCATACCAAAGGCAATTGTAATAAATGAAAATACTATTATTCCACCTACTCTGCCCATAAAAGAGAGTATAAAACTACTGCCAAGTGCACCTAATGTGGCACCTGCTGGCTGTTTTGTAAAATAGAAATCCATTCCGCCAATTAGTCCGCTTATAATTGCAAGGCTTATAATAACTCCCATGCCATATAAAAAACCTAGAATTGGGGAAAGCATAAAAGTAAGCCCTTTTTTATATCTATATAGAAGCACTGATATATAGATAGAAAGAAATGGTATAAATAAAGCTGTCCACCCAAAATAGAGCCCAAGAAAATCTGCTGCATATGCTCCTGCCTTGCCAAATAGATTTTCTGTTTTAATATCATTATATTTTGAGAACTCTATTGTAGAATATGCAGGGTCATGTTCAGAATATGATAGTAATGAAAGCAGAAAAAATATCGCTATTAAACCAAAAAATAGCAAAAGAATGTCGCTTGATATACCTTTATCATTTTTATTATTAACTGTATTTTTGTTTACAGCATTTTTACGTTTTTTCATAAGAAGATAACCACTATTAACCCTAATATTAAACAGTATACTGCAAAGAATTTAAGTTGAGCTTTTCTAATAAAAGCCATCATTATACCTATCACTATAAAACCAGAAATAAATGCAGCTGCCATGCCTGCCCCATAAGGAATAAGCATTTCTATATTAGTGATTGTTACATCTTTTATCTGCAATATCATAGCACCTAAAATTGCTGGGACAGAAAGTAAAAATGAAAACTCTGCTGCTTCTTCTCTCTCTATGCCAAGCATACAGCTGACAGCAATTGTTGTTCCGCTTCGTGAGATACCCGGAGTTACTGCAAGCCCCTGAGCTATACCTATTATTATACTTTTACCAGCAGTTATTCTGCCCCTGCCGTGAAAATTATCTGATATTATTAAAAGTAATGATGTTACAATTAAAGCATAACCAACAAAAATAATTGTTTCAAAATATTCAAGAGCATACTTTTCAAAAGCAAGCCCTATTATTGCTGTTGGTATAGATGCAATAATAATACCCCACAAAAACCTTTTATTTTCAAAATAATCTTTTTGAAATCTTTTAAAAAAGATACCAAAAAAAGCTTTTATTATTAAAAATACCCGCCTGCGAAAATATATTAATACTACTAATAAAGTAGCAACATGCAGCATTACATCAAAAAGCATATCTGGTGATTCAAAATTTAATATATATTTACCTATTGCCAGATGGCCTGAACTACTGACAGGTAAAAATTCTGTCAGCCCTTGTAATATTCCTAAAATTACTGCATTGATTGTGCTCATTCCTTTACTGCTCCATTATGAGTATTTATTATACTTATAAGCGGCCGCTTGCTGAACCTTTTTTTGAAAAATTTTTTCACAGTCTGCTCTGCATATTCTCTAAACTCTATCTTTTGTTCTGTGCCGCTGCTCTCTATAAGACTGTATTCTATTAATGATTGTTTTAATATATTTATATATTCTTTTTCAACAGAAAAACCGATTAACTGTATAATTATTTCATTTTCCTGTATATTCTCTATATTTTCTGCACTATTTACTACCACAACTGCACCATTAATTGCAAGTTTTTTTCTTTCTTTAAGACCATCAGCTGTTAAAAATTCACCTGTATTTAAATCTACATATCTTTTTCCTGCTGGTATTTCCTGAATTTCTTTGAATATACTGTTTTCAAATATTATCTTCCTGCCTGCTGTAAAAAATATAATATTCTCACTTTTAATACCATGCTCTTCTGCAAGCTTTTTATGTTTAACTATATGCTGCACTTCACCATGTATTGGCACTAAATATTTAGGCTTTAATATATTTAGTAAAAGTATTGCATCTTCTTTTGCAGCATGGCCTGAAACATGTATAGGTAAATCATCAGCTGTGATTACTGAACCACCTTTTTCATATATATTATTAATAATGTATATAAGCCTTTGCTCATTACCGGGGATTATCCTTGATGAAAATACAAATGTATCGCCTTTTCTTACTTTTATATTTGAATAATCATTTTCTGCTATTTTTGTTATAACACTTGAATTTTCCCCTTGTGAACCTGTTGCAATAAAGCATATTTTATTATCATCAAGTTTTTCTACCTGTTTTCTTGGTATCAATATTTCATCATTAAATGACAGCATACCCTGCTTTCTTGCTGTATCTACATGCTTTATTAATGATGAGCCTTCTAATGCAACTTTTCTTCCATATTTTTCTGCATAGTTAAAAACACTTTGCAATCTTTCTGTATTTGATGCAAATGTAGTAAAAAAAATTCTTCCTTCTGCCTGTTTAAATACCTGCTCTATACCTTTTATTACCTGTTTTTCCCCTTTTGTAAAACCATTTTTAATAATATTTGTAGAATCTGCCATTAAGCAGTCTATACCATTTTTTCCAAATTCTATAAATTCTTTTAATGGGAATGGTGCACAAGTTACAGGCGATGAATCTATTTTATAATCAGATATATGCACAGCTTGGAACTCTTCTGCAATTTTCAATAACACTGCATAAGTGCCATGAATTGAATGACTTATTGGATATGGAGTTATTTCAAAATCACCCCATTCAAAAGGTCTAAAATCATCTATATATATTTGGCTGGCTGATACATCGTATTCTTTAAGCCTTTTATTTAAAATTTCCCATGAATATCTGCCACATACTACTGTAATTTCTGGATACTCCTTAATTAAATAAGGCACAGCACCAATATGGTCTTCATGTGCATGGGTGATTATAAGCATAATTTTTTTATGGATAATTTCAGATAAGTAGGAAAAATCCGGAACGACAAGGTCTACCCCTATTTCATCGATTTTAGCAAACTTAACACCGCAATCAACAATTACTGCATATCTATCTGTTTCATAGATATACATATTCATTCCTATTTCTCCGGCACCGCCAAGGCTGGAAATAGATATTTTCATTAAGCTCCCTTAATTAATATTGATGAAGCAAGGGCTGCTATCCCTTCCCCCCTGCCTGTAAAGCCCATTTTTTCTGTGGTTGTTGCTTTTATAGTTATTGATGTTGTTTTTATTCCCATTATTTCTGCTAATACTCTCTGCATTTCTGGAATATATGGCATAAGTTTTGGCTCTTGTGCAATGATTTCTGCATCAATATGGGATATTCGCCAGTCATCATAATATATCATTTCTGATACTCGCTGCAAAAGGATTTTAGAATCTATATCTTTATACTTATCATCACTATCTGGAAAAAGCATACCAATATCTTTACCAAATGCAGGCCCTGCAAGACTGTCTATAATTGCATGTATAAGAACATCTGCATCGCTGTGCCCTAATAGACCTTTATTATGCGGTATCTCTATACCACCTAAAAACAGTTTTCTTGTTTCATCAAACTTATGTGCATCAAATCCTATTCCACACTTAATATCCATAATCATACCATTAGTATTTATTTTTCTTCTTTTTCATCTGCTGGTTTTAATATGTATACTGCTTTTGGGGTTTTAAAAATCTCTGCTGCTTTTAAAAGTGCATCTTTATTAATATGTTTCAATGTATCTACATACTTCTCATAATAATCTGCACCAAGCCCCATAGTTTCATAAAAAGCCATAACCCATGCTACACTGCCATTTGACTGTGTTTCCATAAGTGATGAGCCTATAATTGATTTCCTTGCCTTTTCTATCTCTTCTTCTGTAATTGTTTTATTAAGATTTAAATTTATCTCATCAATTTTATTTATTGCTGATTCTACATTTTTATAATCAAGCCCCATTGATACAAAAAATCTTGAAGAACAGTATCTTGTAGGGTAACCAGCTCCAACAGCATAAGCATAGCTTGAATTTTTACGGATTTCTGTAAAATATCTTGAACTCATACCACCGCCAAGAATATCTGTAAGCACTTTTAATGCTGCATAATCTTCACTTCTTGCATCAGGTGCTGTATAACCAACATAAACTTTTGCCTGCTGGATTCTTGAATCTACTACTTCCTGCCGCCTTTCTTCTAATATTGCTGAGTTGCTGCAATCATATACATA
>CAMEZN010000069.1 GCA_945947845.1 uncultured Mucispirillum sp.
TTAGATCGTCACCTTATTTTTGTGCGTGTGGGAGGCCTGTTTATGCTTTTTTGAAGCTGACATCAAGATTTATAACAAATTTCCGTGGTATTCTAATAGATAGAGCAAATCATATCGGGGGGGGGGGATCCTAACAAATTAAAAAATACCTGGGTAGCATTAAGTTTTCTCTTAAACCTTTCTATATTATTTTTCTTTAAATATTTTTATTTTGCAGTAGATAATATTAATTTATTACTTTCAGCACTTCATATTCAGCTAATACAGCCAAAATTTGACATAATTCTGCCAGTAGGTATATCATTTTATACATTTCAGGCATTAAGTTATACAGTAGATGTATATAGAAAAGAAATCTATGCAGAACATAATTTTTTTAAATATGCATTATTTGTATCATTTTTCCCACAGCTTGTAGCAGGTCCAATTGAAAGAAGTAAAAATTTACTAGTGCAGATAAGCCAGAAACATAGATTCAGCTATGAAAGAATGCGAGATGGCTTATTATTAATGCTCTTTGGATATTTTTTAAAAATAGTAATAGCAGATAGGGCAGCAATCCTAGTAAACTTTGTATTTGAAAACTATGAAGCCTATATGGGTTTAGAAATTGCCATAGCAGCCATTTTTTTTGCTATTCAAATATATGGAGATTTTGCAGGCTATTCATCAATAGCCATAGGTGCAGCATGGGTAATGGGTTTTAAGCTTATGCAGAACTTTAATCATCCATATTTTGCAATAAATATACAAGACTTTTGGAGAAGATGGCATATATCCTTATCCAGCTGGTTTAGAGATTATGTATATATTCCACTTGGCGGCAGCAGATGTTCTAAAATAAAGAAATATAGAAATATAGCCATAGTTTTTTTAACAAGCGGGTTATGGCATGGAGCCAACTGGACATATGTAGTATGGGGAGCACTACATGGATTTTATCAAATCATTGGAGATTTATTAAAGCCATTAAGAAATAAAATAGAAACAATATTAAAAATAAATACAAAATGTTTTAGTTACAGATTATTTAATATTATTATTACTTTCATATTGGTAGACTTTGCATGGATATTTTTTAGAGCACCTGATATCAATACCGCTATTATAATGATACAGCAAATGTTTAGTGTATGGAACCCATGGATATTTTTTGATAATTCTCTTTATGATATGGGGCTTGATAGGAAAGATTTCTGGGTATTATGCTTTTCTGTTATAATATTATGGGTAGTTTCCTTTATGCAGGAAAGGGGAATAAAAATAAGAGAAGAGCTTGCAAAACAGAATTTAGTGTTTAGGTGGATAATATATTATATTGCAATAATTTATATTCTTATTTTTGGGGTTTATGGAGAAGGGTATAATGCATCTCAGTTTATTTATTTTCAATTTTAGGTGATTTATGAAAAAAATTTTTTTAAGCATTATGTTCATAATATTAATAGTAATTATACTTAATAAATATGATAATATAGTTACACATAAATTTAACAAATATTTTTATAAATATTATGATGAAAAAAAAATTGACGTATTATTTATTGGAAGCAGTAAAATAGTATATTCTATTTCACCTATGTATATTTGGAATAAATATGGAATAGTTTCATATAATCGTGGATTAAATGCACAATATTATAAAAATACATTTTATTTAACTAAAGAAGTTATTCAAAGAAATAAGCCTAAATTAGTTGTTGTTGAAACATTTTTTTTTAAAACAATGGGTAAATTTTCGGCTACAACTCCTCAAATCCAAAATATGAAATTTTCACCATTAAAAGTTCAAGCTTATTTAGATAATTTAGATGATGCAAGATTTGATAATTTAGATAATAAACCTAATTACTTGGATATTTATATTAGTAATATAAATAGATATCATACTAGATGGAAAAATCTTGTTGAAAATGATTTTCATCAAGTATCATATTTTAAAGGATTAAATATAATAAGAGGATCTTTTTTTATGAACCCACAAACTCCATATATACCGTCTTACAGGGATACACAGTGGGCTTCATTAGATGATAAAGAATCAATTAAATATCTTGAAGAATTAGTTGAATATGCAAACTTAAATGGTGTAAAAATCCTTTTTATAAATGCACCATATATAAGAACAAAAACATTAGACAGTTTGGATGAATTATTTATGCAATTGTGTAAAAAAAATAATTGGGATTGTCTTGATTACAATCTAATGTATAATGAATTACGACTTGATTTTAATAGAGATTTTAGAGATGGTTCTCATCTTAATTTTTATGGATCACTAAAATTAATGGAGCATCTTATACCTTATATTATAGAAAATTATAATATACCTATCAGAAAAGATGATCCAAAATATGCTTCATGGAATGAAGATTATATTAAATATGCAAGAGCAGTTAATAGAGAAGAAATTAGAGAACTAAAATCTTTTCAAGAATGGCAGAATTTAGCCTATTATGATAATTATACTATGCTTATTTCGACTAACGGTGATGATGTTTTAAACAGGCTGCCACAAGCGATGAAAGATAAATTTAAATCACTTGGACTTAATAAATTTGAAACCGATAAGACAAATCAAAAATATGCAGCTATAATTGATAATAATAAAGTATTTTTTGAAGAAATATCTGATAACAAAGTAGAATATAAAGGCAGAATGAAAAATAAAGTCAATTTACTTGTATCTTCTGAGCCTAATAAAGCAATAATTAATGTCAGCGGTAAGCCAAGAAGTAAAAATAGATATGGAATAAATTTTGTTATATATGATAAAGTTAACAGAGAGATAGTAGACAGCATATGGGTTGACACAGCACAGCCTGATGTAATCAGAAGATAATATATTTATAAATAATAACCTATAATGATAATTATGTTTTTATTTTAACAATTTTTGTAGGTATTTTAGTTATTTTTATATGGATTTATACTATGGGGAAAATTATGAAAAAAATAATTATCAGCATATTTCTTGTATTTCCATTTATTACTTTTGCGCAAAATAACCCAATAGAACCATGCACTTTTGAAAGCAATAATTTATGGATTAAGTTAGTGCAATTATGCCCAGAAGGCGAGCTAGCTTGTAATAAAGTAATTTATAGGGTTAAATAAAAAAACAGGGGATTTTATAACATTACAGGGAAAAACTGTCGTATCTAAAAGAAATAGTAACTTTTTGTATTATGAATTTATTAATAATGATACAAAATATATAATAGATAGAAATAATTTTTTAGAAATTATAAAAGATAATAAAACTATCCTATCTCAAAAACTGCAATTATGCCCATAAATTTTAAATTAATATGATTTACTGTTTACAAATTTATATTTTTAGTGCAATATTTACTGAAAATTTAATTTATGGAGCATAGTAATAATGAGCATTGCAAATATATTAAATACAAGAAAGCCATCTATTTCTTTTGAATTTTTTCCGCCTAAAACTCTTGCTGTTGAAAAAGTGCTTTTTGATACAATAGATTCTTTACAGGAAGAAAATGCAGATTTTTCATCAGTTACTTTTGGTGCAGGTGGCTCTACTGCTGATAAAACTTTTGACTGGATAAATTATATTAAAGATACATGTAAATATGAAACTATGATGCATATAACATGTGTTGGTTTTGATAAAGTTACTCTTGATAATATTTTAGAAAAGCTTGAAAATGCAGGTATAGAAAATGTGCTTGCTCTTCGTGGCGATATACCAAAGGGCAGTGATTTAAAACAAGGTGATTTTAAATATGCTTCTGATTTAGTAAACTATATATCAAATCGTGGTAATTTCTGTATTGGAGTTGCAGGATATCCTGAAAAACACCCAGAATCTCCTGATTTTGAAAAAGATATAGAAATGCTTAAATATAAAGTAGATATGGGAGCATCTTTTATCATCACTCAGTTATTTTTTGATAATGAATATTTTTACAGATTTCGCGACCGTGCAGAAAAAGCTGGAATAAAAGTGCCAATAGTAGCAGGTATTATGCCGATTGTAAATTTTTCTCAAATAGAAAGATTTAAAGTAATGTGTTCAAGCCATATACCTGAAAAGTTAATTCAATCAATGGAAGGTAAAAGCGAAGAAGATATTGCTGCAATAGGTATAGACTATGCAGTTAATCAGTGTGAAGATTTAGTTAAAAATCAAGTAGCAGGGCTGCATTTTTATACACTTAACAGGTCTCATGCCACAAAACGAATATTAGATAAACTGCATTTTCTATAATATATTATTTTTAAACGAATAATTTTATTTTGACTTTATAAGACAGTTTGTTGCATGAAATATTTTATACTATAATATATTCTTCATTTAATGATAATCATTTTGAATAAAACAAAAAAAGGGCTTTTTTATAAAGCCCTTAATTATTTAAATTAACTTATTCTTTTTAAATTAAATACAAATAATATAATAATAACCCCTATAATTATCATTGCTATGCCAATAACAAGGCTTATATAAACTGAAACTATTTTTGGAACAGCAGCTATTAAAAGAGCCAATAATATACCTACAATACCGCCTGCCATTAGTGATTTCCATGCAGGATAACTTCTTTTTTTCCACTCAATAGCAGTAACAACTGCTGTAACACTTTTTAATGCTATCCAAAACCCTACCAGCAATGGAAGAAGATTTTCAAGAGCAGACTGGCTGCTTAAAAGCATAATACCAAGTATTATAGAAATACCACCTTCTATCAGGTAATAAATTGAGCCTTTAAAATCACGAAGGCTTATAAATAAAAAAATATTTGTAAGTCCTGATATAATCATTAAGATACTAATAATTAAAGCAAAAGCAGTCATTGTGCCTGTTGGGTTCATTATAATGATTACACCAAATATAATAAGCAGAACTGAAAAAATAATGCTTGCTAAATAGCTTGATGCAGACATAATACCTCCTTAAAAATGGTATGAAAAACCAATTGTATATTTAAGCTGCTGCATATCAAGAGAATCTGATACAACACCAACACCTGTTAAATCTAAATTAAAACTAGGATTTTGTGAATATGTATACCTAAATTCAAAAAAAGCTCCCCATCTGCCATCTTTTGTAAAAAGGTATTCTGCACCAGCAAATGCATCAAAGCCTATTAATTGACTGTTTTGTGTAAAATCAGCATAATTTACACCATTATTTGTACCACCTGAAATATTAAAAGTAGCAAAATTATATGATACTCCAATACCTATCCATGCATTAACCATTTTTGACGATGTCATATATGCAAGATTTAATGCTACTGGTGCCATGTGTGCTCTTCCTTTTATTTGCTGATTTTTTGTAGTAAAATCTCCCCCAATGTAATCAGCACTAAGACCTATGGAAAAATTACCCCAGAAGTCATTTAATATATTATAATATACAAAACCACCACCGCCGGGAGCTAAATCTCCCCATGCATTAGATACTCTATCTGTCAGGTTTCCAGTAATTGCAACCATACCATGTCTTTTTGCATAGCCATAGTTATATGGTTTATTAACTCTGTCGTCTGCATAAACAAAGCTGAATGTAAATGATAAAATAATTAATGCTAATAATATTTTTTTCATTTATATAGTTAATCCTCAATTAAATCTGCTGGGTCAATAGGATACTGCCCTGTAAAGCATGCAAAGCAGAAATCATTATTTATAAGCACTTTTTTCATACCTTCAAGTGATATGTACCCAAGAGAATCTGCACCTATAAATTTTCTAATTTCTTCTTCTGTATGAGTATTAGATATTAGTTCTTTTTTAGTAGGAGTATCTCTACCATAATAACATGGGTAGCTTGTAGGTGGTGCAGATATTCTCATATGTATTTCTTTTGCACCTGCATCTCTTAAAAGTTTGACTATTTTTTTACTTGTTGTGCCGCGAACAATAGAATCATCAACAACAACAATTCTTTTGCCATTTATAAGATTTCTAACTGGGTTCAGTTTTATTCTTACACCAAAATCACGGATATTTTGTGATGGTTCAATAAAAGTTCTTCCAACATAGTGGTTTCTAATAATACCTAATTCAAACGGTATCTTACTTTCTTCTGAATAACCTATTGTGGCAGCGATACCAGAATCAGGAACTGGTATGACAATATCTGCTTCTACTGGGCATTCTTGTGCAAGCATTCTTCCAAACCCTTTTCTCACTTCATAAACAGATTGGCCGAACATAAAGGAATCAGGTCTTGCAAAATACACATGTTCAAATACACAAGGAGCAGGGTGCTCTAATTTACCATTAGGGAAATATGATTTTACACCGCTTGCATCAACAACAACCATTTCACCGGGTTCAACTTCTCTAACAAAATGAGCATCTATTAAATCAAGAGCCACAGTTTCACTAACAAACACATATCCATCTTTCATCATACCCATAGCAAGCGGACGAACACCATGTGGGTCTCTCATAGCGATAAGTTTATTATCAGCCATAAACACCATAGAGTATGAGCCTGTAATTTGTGCCATAACATTAGAAAGTGCTGTAATTAAATCTTCATTTTTTAATCTTTTAGCAAGCAGGTGCATAATTGTTTCAGAATCAGTTCCTGTGGAAAATATAGCTCCATCTTGGATAAGCTGTTTTCGGATTTTAAAAGCATTAACTAAATTGCCATTATAAGCAAGTGCACAATCACCAATTGGAAGTTCTGCTATAACTGGCTGTAAATTTCTTGCTGAAAAAATGCCATCAGTTGGGTATCTGTTATGGCCTATTGCTATTTTACCCGGAAGTTTTTTTAAACGTTTTTTTGTATAAACATCAGCAACTAAGCCTTCTCGTTTTTCTGAGTGAATATGGTCGCCGTCATAGGCAGCTATACCTGTGCCCTGCTGACCTCTGTGTTGTAAGGCATATAAACATAAATAAACTAAATTAGCAGCCTCATGGTTGCCGTAAACACCAGCTATTGCACATTCATCATTAAATTTATCACTACCTGCAATCATTATAACCCCTTTATAATTATTTGATGTATCTATATAGCATAAGAGAATTTAATTGTCATTAAATGTTATAAAAAATAATTGCTTTTTTTCATATTTAGTAGTAGTAATTTGAAAAATAATAATTAAAGAGATTAACAAAAAAACTATGGTGTTACATGGCACTTATTAAAAATAGAAAATTTGCATTAACATTATTTTGTATAGTTGCCTTATATTCCACATGGGGTGTTGTATATCTTAGTATCAAGTTTGCTCTTGAATCTTTTCCACCAGTTTTGCTTTCCAGTATTAGATATATATCTGCTGGTTCTATTTTCCTGCTTTGGTCATTTTTTATTAAAAAAGACAGGGTTATGCCTACTAAATCACAATTTATAACTATATTATTTGCTTCATGTCTGATGATAGTAATTGGTGGTGCTTTTTTAAATATATCAGGTCTTTATATTAATTCTGGCACTATTGCTCTTATTATGGGTTCAATACCATTATGGATGGTTATTGTAAGCTGGCTGATAGGTTATGATAAGAAACCTTCTGCTTCTGTATTTATAGGGTTAATTGGTGGTTTTATTGGGGTTGGAGTGCTTGCTGTATCCACTGGTATTTCTGGCGGTTCAAATGCTGTTTTAGGTATTGTAACCATATTTATATCTATGGCTGGCTGGGTTGCTGGTTCAATATTTTTAAAACGAAGACATTCAGATATGAATATGATAAAAAGCCTTGGTTTCCAAATGGTTACAGGTGGTATTATTATGTTTTTTATGTCTTTTATAATAGGGGAGTGGGCTGGTTTTCATTTATCAGAGGTTACAATGAAAGCTTTTTTAAGCACTCTGCATTTAATAGTTTTTGGTTCAATTGTGGGCTATACCTGCTATGTATGGCTTTTATATAATACCCCTACTCATATAGCAATATCATATGCTTATGCAGAACCTGTGGTTGCAGTTATAGTTGGAGCATTATTTGGCGGGGAAGCTATTAATCATATTACTATCTTTGCT
>CAMEZN010000070.1 GCA_945947845.1 uncultured Mucispirillum sp.
CCCAGATTCATTTGAAAAAAGCCCCCTTGCAATGCCAAACCTTGCAGCAATAATTATCCCCTGACCTATAAGACCACCTTCAACAGAACCGGGAGCAAATGCTAATGTAATTATTGCCTTTAATGCAGGAAGTAAATAATCATAATTTAAAAAAAGTATATAAAAACTGCCTAAAATATAAAATATTGCCATAAAAGGCACTAAATTTGCACATACTTTTGCAATAGATTTTATACCGCCAATAATAATAAGAGCAGTTAAAATCCCAAAAAATATACCAATATAAATCCGCGGAATACCAATAAAAGCAAGGTTTGAATCAAAAACTTCTGCAATAGCATTTATTTGAGTAGCACAGCCTATACCAAAGGAAGCAACCATAGCAAAAAGAGCAAAAGCTATTGCCATTTTTTTCATATTTAAGCCCCTTTCAAGAGCATACATAGCACCGCCAAGCATTCTGCCATCTTTTGATTGAACTCTGTATTTTACTCCGATTAAAGACTCTGCATATTTTGTAGCAATACCAAAGACACCTGTTATCCAGCACCAAAAAACTGCCCCCGGACCGCCTAAATATACAGCCGTGCCAACACCTATAATATTACCAGTGCCGATAGTAGAAGCAAGAGCCGTTGTTAAAGCTTGAAACTGGCTTACATCACCTGCTGAACCACTGTCTTTTGTTATGGAAAGCTTTATACCTAATGGAACTTTTCGTTGAATAAAGCCAGTTTTATAAGTAAGATATATATGAGTGCCTAAAAGCAGTAAAATCATTGGGATACCCCATACTATATCTCTAAAATCACTTAAATATAATGCGATACTCTCCATAACATAACCCTTTATATATATTAAGGGGCTATATTACCACACTTTTCCATATTTCTCAATGAAAAGTTAAGATAAATTATTATATTGTAAAAAAACACTTGACATTCCCCCCCCCATGATAAAATGCAAAATCAGCTGATAAAAATATTATAAAAAGGGAATGGAAAAATGAGAAAAAGTATTTTATTTACTGTGCTTTTAATGGCAGCCGTGTTAATATCTGCCTGTTCTGACAGCGGAGATTATAATAAGACTCCACCACCTGCACAGACTTATGATATAACTGGCAAAATTGATTATGCAGGAAAAACAATATCTTCTGCAAAAGTATGCCTTGATGTAAATAATGATGGTCTGGCAAATGATACTGATTGTATGAATACAACAGACGGAGGTTATAATTTTACTTCTACAAATAACCCTGATTATTATCCACTGGTTGCATATATTAAAGAAGAAACAAATACAGCAGTCAATGCAAAAATTATGGTAGATAACAATGAATATGACAGTATATTATATGCACCAAAAGGCAAGACAGATACTATTTCTATTACAACTACACTTGCAAAAAGTTTAATGGATAAAGATAGTGCTTTATCACTTAATAATGCAGAAACACAGGCAGAAGAAATAGTTAAAAAAGCTGAAAGTCCTGCAACGGTGCTTATAGTTTATAATAATGCTTTAAATACTTCATCTGAAACTATAACAGATATTTCTACAAGCATTCGTGGTTTAGTAAATGTTATTACAGATAAATTAAACAAAGAAACTAATATCACAGACAACACTAATATTACAGTATCACAAGAGGAAGTAAATACTGCTAATGATGAAATATCAAAAGCAGATGAAGAACATCCACAGGAACCGCAGGAACCAGAAAACCCAAGTGGTGAGCCAGCAACTCCACTTGAAAAAGTAACTGAAATGCTTGCTGGTGCTGAAATTAAAAATGCTGAAAATCCAGTTAATTTAAATGGTTATATTGATAAAGTTTATAATAACTGTGTTATTTATGATGAAGAAAAACAAATGTGTATAGAATATGGAATTACTGAAATAGGTATTAAACCTGATACTTTTGGTGGATATACAAATTTTAATACTGAAATTCTTATGACAAGAATGCAGTTACTTAGTTTTATAGGCTACGAAGAAGAAGGTTGGCCAAGTGATAGTGAATTAGATTTTGAAGTTGCCCCAAATGATAGGGAAGGAGAGAAAAATTATTTATTTCATCTTTATAATAGAAAATCTAGTCCATGCAATGCAAATGGTGTAGTAAATGGTATATACTATAAATCAATATTTGACATTGAATTAGTTAATAAAATGCGACAGGAAGCACAGGTTTGTTATGAAGAAAAAGGTGGCAATGAAGACCCGTCGGGTTCAATAAGTAATGATTCTATGAAATTACTTATGACCTGTCTTGTTGAAGCTGTATATAATAATAAAGACAATATTAAAATTGAAAAATGGTATTGGACTATTGATACTACAAAAATAGAAGAATGTAGTAAGTAATTATATATACTATATTTTATAACCCCATTTGCTTTTACACAAATGGGGTTTTTATTTTATAATTTTATAATAATATTATTTAAATTTCTAATAAGTTGAGCTTTTTGTATCAAAATAAAGATTTTACCATGTTTTTAAGTTACTATCTGCTCTAATTAATAATTCAATACAGTATAAATTATATCTTTTGTTAGCCACTTATCATTTACTAATAAGATTATTTTATAGCTTATTCCAAATTTTTATAAATGAACTTTAATATCACTTTATGAAATTTCAATAAAAAAGGGATATACTATAATAGGTTAAGTATATCCCTTAATAATTTATATAATATTTATAGTTTATATTATATATTTAAAGCTGTTTCGTAGAATTTTAATGCAGTTTCTTTTTCCTTGCGGATTTCCTCGTCAGCTATTTCACCAGCTAACTCTGCACTTAATGCATCATATTCAGCTTTAATTTTTGCAGCATCAATATCGTTTACAAATACTGCTTTTTCAGCTAAAACATTTACTTTATTATCTGCTACTTCAAGAAACCCTTTAGATACTATAACCTTAAATGTTTCTTGACCTATTGCATAGGTAAGCACACAAGGCACTAACTCTGTGCAAAATGGGGAGTGGTCTGGGTATAAACCAAATGCACCACCTGCACCCACAGCAAAAACATTATCAACATCTGATGATACAAGTAACTTTTCAGGTGAAACAAGTTCAAGAAACAATTTATCAGCCATAATTATTTTCCTTGTTTAGACTGCTCAAATGCAGTTAAAACTTCATCAATTCCGCCTTTCATAAGGAATAACTGCTCAGGTATTTCGTCGCATTTTCCTTCTAATATCATTTTAAAGCCAGCAATAGTGTCTTTTAATGATACATATTTACCGGGAGCACCAGTAAACTGTTCTGCTACATGGAAAGGCTGTGATAAAAATCTTTGGATTTTTCTTGCTCTTGCAACAGTTAATTTATCATCATCAGATAATTCTTCCATACCTAAGATGGCAATAATATCTTGTAACTCTTTATAACGCTGTAATACTGTCTGAACACCACGGGCAACATTATAATGTTCTTCACCAACATATGCTGGGTCTAATATTCTTGATGTAGAATCAAGTGGGTCAACCGCTGGGTAGATACCGATTTCTGCAATAGCACGAGAAAGAACTGTTTTTGCATCAAGGTGAGCAAATGTTGTTGCTGGTGCTGGGTCAGTTAAGTCATCGGCAGGAACATATACAGCTTGAACTGATGTAATAGAACCTTTTTTAGTTGATGTAATACGTTCTTGTAATTCACCCATTTCTGTGCCTAATGTTGGCTGATAACCAACGGCAGAAGGCATACGGCCTAAAAGTGCAGAAACTTCACTACCTGCTTGTGAGAAACGGAAAATGTTATCTACGAATAATAACACATCTTGACCTTCATCTCTAAAATGCTCTGCAATAGAAAGTGCAGAAAGAGCAACCCTCATACGAGCACCCGGTGATTCATTCATCTGACCATATACAAGAGAAACTTTATCTATAACGTTTGATTCTGTCATTTCTAAGAAAAGGTCGTTACCTTCACGAGTTCTTTCACCAACTCCCGCAAATACTGAGTAACCACCGTGTCCATGTGCAATATTGTGGATAAGCTCCATAATAATAACTGTTTTACCAACACCTGCACCACCGAACAGACCTGTTTTACCACCTTTTGTGTATGGTTCAAGTAAGTCAATTACTTTAATACCAGTTTCAAGAATAGCAACACTTGTTTCTTGGTCTTCAAGTGCTGGAGTAGGCTGGTGAATAGCTCTTGTTGCTTTTGCATTGATTGGACCTCTGTTATCAACAGGTTCACCAACAACATTTAATATACGGCCAAGAACTTCTTTACCTACTGGAACAGATATAGGTTTACCAGTATTAGATACTTCCATACCTCTAACTAAACCATCAGTAGAAGCCATCGCAACAGCACGAACTGTATCTTCTCCAAGGTGCTGTGCTACTTCACATATAACACTTCTTTTTTGAGCTTTATCTTCAATTACAAGAGCATTGTAGATTTCTGGCAGCTTACCAGATGAAAATTGAACGTCTACAACAGGTCCAATAATTTGAAGGATTTTGCCTGTATTTTCAGCCATGAATGTTCTCCTAATTATTTTAATGCTTCAGCACCGTTGACAATGTCTAACAGCTCTGTAGTAATAGCAGCCTGCCTTGTTTTGTTATAGTTAAGAACAAGCTTTTTAATCATTTCGCCGGCACTTCTAGTTGCATTATCCATAGCAACCATTCTTGCACCGTGTTCTCCGGCAACAGATTCAAGCATACTTTGGAATATACTTGTATTTATAAATTGAGGAAGTAAGCTGTCTAGTAAAACAGTTACATCTGGTTCATATTCAAAATCTGGATATTTTGGTTCTGAACCACTCTCAACTGCAAGAGGTAATAATTTTTTACTTCTAACTACCTGGGAAGAAGTAGATTTAAATTCATTATATATAAGATGAACTTCATCAGCGTTACCATTAATAAAAGACTTAGAAATAAGCCTGCCTACATTAACAGCATCATTAAATGTATATTTACCGCCAAAACCAATCCACTTCTCAACAATTTCAAAACCTCGCTTAGCAAAGAAATCAAATGCTCGTTTTCCAACAGGCACTATTTTTATAGTTTTGCCTTTGTTTTCTTTTGTAAAGTTATATGCAGCTTTTAATACATTTGAGTTAAAAGCACCACATAAACCTTTATCACTTGTTACTACAACAAGATAGATTGTATGCACTTCTTCTTTTGCTTCAAAAAAAGCATGTTCTGCATTGCCGCCGGCACGGTTAGAAAGTTCTTTTATCAGTTCTGCCAGTTTAGCTGAATAAGGACGAGCAGACTGCATAGCCTCAATAGCTTTACGCATTTTTGCAGCAGAAACCATTTTCATAGTTTTTGTTATCTTTTGCGTATTGCTGACAGAATTTATTTTTCGTTTAATATCGCGTGCACTAGCCATTAAAAGCTCCTAATCTCCTAAAATTATCAGTGAGCATACTTACAGATTACTCTGTGGTTTTTATGCAGTAAATTGTTTTTTAAATGTTTCCAAAGCAGATTTCATTTTATTAGTTAAATCATCAGAAATAACTTTTTTCTCTGCAATTTCTTCCAGTATACCTAAGCTGCCTGATTTAAGATATGCTAAATAGTCTTGTTCAAACTTTCTAACATCTTTTACTTCTATATCATCTAAGTAGCCGTTGATTGCTGCAAATATAACAGCAATTTGTTCTTCAACTGGGAACGGTTTATTTTTATTTTGTTTTAAAAGCTCCATTAAACGACTGCCACGAGTAAGCTGTTTCTGAGTAGCTGGGTCTAAATCACTGCCAAACTGAGCAAATGCTGCCATTTCTCTGTATTGAGCAAGTTCAAGACGGAGTTTACCGGCAACTTGTTTCATTGCTTTTATTTGAGCAGAACCACCAACACGAGAAACTGAGATACCCGCATTAACAGCTGGACGGAAGCCAGAGTTAAAAAGGTCTGTTTCTAGGAATATCTGTCCATCTGTAATAGAAATTACATTTGTAGGAATATATGCAGAAACATCACCTGCTTGTGTTTCAATGATTGGTAATGCAGTTAATGAACCTGCACCTAATTCATCATTTAATTTTGCTGCTCTTTCTAATAATCTGGAATGTAAATAGAATACATCACCAGGATATGCTTCACGGCCCGGTGGACGACGAAGTAATAATGACATTTGTCTGTAAGCAGTAGCATGCTTAGATAAATCATCATAGATTAAAAGAGCATGTTTGCCATTATCTCTAAAATATTCACCCATTGTGCAGCCTGCAAGAGGAGCAATAAATTGCAGTGGAGCAGGGTCAGAAGCTGTTGCTGCCACAACAATTGTATAGTCCATAGCACCATGCTCTTCTAATGTTTGAACAACTTGTGCAACTGTTGAGCGTTTTTGACCGATTGCAACATAAACGCATATCATATTCTGCCCTTTTTGGTTGATAATAGTATCAAGAGCAATTGCAGTTTTACCAGTCTGACGGTCGCCAATAATAAGCTCCCTTTGTCCTCTGCCTATTGGTATCATTGAGTCAATCGCTTTGATACCTGTTTGAACTGGTTCATGAACTGGTTTTCTTAATACAATACCAGGGGCAACTTTTTCAATAACATCTGTTTTTTTAGCATTGATAGGGCCTTTGCCGTCAATTGGCTGACCAAGTGCATTAACAACCCTTCCTACAAGCTCTTCACCAACTGGAACAGATGCAATTTTACCTGTGCGTTTTACAGTATCACCTTCTTTAATGCCAAGGTAATCACCCATAACAACAACACCGACATTGTCTTCCTCTAAGTTCAATGTCATACCATAAATACCACCAGGAAACTCAACTAATTCCCCAGCCATAACATTGTCAAGACCGTAAACTTTCGCAATACCATCACCTGCGCTGATTACGGTGCCAACTTCCTCCATAGCAACCTTTTTATCAAAATCTTTGATTTGGTCGCGTATGATCTGGCTTATTTCTTCCGCTTTTATGTGCATAAAGCCATGCTCCTTGAATATATTCTTTTACTTATGAAACCATAAGTTTAATAAATCTTAAAGTTTAATAAATCTTACATTAATGAAGCTTTTAATTTATCAAGCTGACCTTTGATTGTTGCATCATAAAGTCGGCTTCCAAGCTTCACTTTCACACCACCAATAACTGATGGGTCAATCTTATCTTTTAATACAATAGTTTTACCTGTTAAGTATTCAAGCCTTTTTACAAGCTCTTTTTTAACAGCATCACCAGCAGCCTCAGCAAATACTGCCTCAGCTTCAATTTTGTTTTCTGCTTCCATGATATACTGTTTAACAGCCCTATCAATATCAGCAAGTAATATAAGACGCTTTTTCTCAATTAAAACAGCTATAAACTTATAAAGCTCATCAGAAAGCTTTCCAGACTTTTTAAGTGCTGCAAATATAGCTAATTTTTCTTCATGAGAGATAGTTGGGTTTTTTACTACATTAGCAAAATCACTGCTTGTGCTGCAAAGAGATGCAAGAGCAGAAAGCTCCTCCCATATTTTTGCAGCATTTGCTGCATGGTTTGCATTAATGTAAGAGAAAAAAGCACCTGCGTAACGACGCGCAATAGTATTGTTACTCACCTGCTACTCCCCTATACGTTTAACGTATTCATCTAATATTTTAGCAGCTTTGCTGCCGTTTATTTCTTTAATCAGTTTTTGCTCTGCCTGAGATGCTGCAAGCTCAACAGCTTCATGGTGTAATTCCTGTATAGCTCGTTCTTTTTCTGATTCTATCATATTAATGGCAAACTGTTTCATTTGTTCAACATGTTTTTTAGCATCAGCAATCATGCCTGCTCTTTCTGATTCAGCAACTTTTTTTGCATTTGCTTTCATGTCTTCAAGTTCTTTTTCAAGCTCTACCATTTTAGCTTCATACTCTTTCACTTTTGCCATAGCTTCTTCTTTTGCAGTTTCAGCCTCAGCAAGTGCCGCTTTTATATCTTCTGTTCTTTGAATGAGCATAGC